>BBFD01000245.1 GCA_001313065.1 Silvimonas sp. JCM 19000 | reverse complement strand
ACGAGAAGCACATCAATATGTACTTTTCTGCGGCTTTGAATGGTGGGTCTCGACCCACCCTATGGGTGGTGCGTTTTACTCGACGCGGTAGTTCGGTGCTTCTTTGGTGATCTGCACGTCATGCACATGCGATTCGCGGATGCCGGCCGAGGTGATCTCGACGAATTCCGCTTTCTTGTGCATTTCGTCGATGGTGGCGCAACCGAGGTAGCCCATCGAAGAGCGCAAGCCACCAATCAACTGATGCACGATGGCAGTGACCGAGCCTTTGTACGGCACGCGGCCTTCAATGCCTTCCGGTACCAGCTTGTCGGCGTTGGCGGTGTTTTCTTCCTGGAAGTAGCGATCGCTGGAGCTTGTTGCATTGCGCCCAGCGAACCCATACCGCGGTAGCTCTTGTACGAGCGACCCTGATACAGCTCGACCTCGCCCGGTGCTTCTTCGGTACCTGCCAGCAAACCACCCAGCATGACCGTGTGGGCGCCCGCGGCGATAGCCTTGGAGATATCGCCCGAGAAGCGGATGCCGCCATCGGCAATCAGCGGCACGCCAGTGCCTGCCAGCGCGTCAGCCACGTTAGCGACGGCAGAAATCTGCGGTACACCTACGCCAGCCACAATCCGCGTGGTGCAGATCGAGCCCGGGCCAATGCCGACCTTGACTGCATCGGCGCCCGCATCAACCAGTGCGCGCGCAGCGGCGGCGGTGGCGATATTGCCGCCGATGACTTGCACATTCGGAAAATTGCGTTTAACCCAGTTAACGCGGTCGATTACGCCTTTGCTGTGGCCGTGCGCGGTGTCGACCACGATGACGTCCACACCGGCTTCAGCCAGCAGCGTAACGCGATCTTCAGTGCCTTCACCGGTGCCGACAGCAGCGCCAACGCGCAGACGGCCGAGTTCGTCTTTGGACGCAAACGGGTGTTCGCTGGTCTTGATAATGTCTTTAACGGTAATCAGGCCACGCAGCTGGAAGCTGTCGTTAACCACCAGCACGCGTTCGAGCTTGTGGTCATGCATCAGGTTGCGGGCTTCGTCGATGGAACCGCCTTCACGCACGATCACCAGCCGCTCTTTCGGGGTCATGATGCTGGCGACCGGCACGTCGAGACGGGTTTCAAAACGCAGGTCACGGTTGGTGACGATGCCGACGACCACGCCGCGGCTATCAATCACCGGAAAACCGGAGATGCGATGTTGACGCGTCAGCGCCAGCACATCACGCACCAGCATTTCGGGGGCGACGGTCAGCGGATCTTTAACGATGCCGGACTCGTAACGTTTGACTTTGGAAACTTCTTTGGCTTGCAACCGTGCCGACATGTTCTTGTGCACGATACCGATACCGCCTTCTTGCGCCAGCGCAATGGCCAGCGGGGCCTCGGTGACCGTATCCATGGCAGCGGAAACGAGCGGCAGATTAAGCCGGATGTCGCGAGTAAGCTGCGTAGTGAGGCTTACATCACGCGGGAGAACTTCAGAATGAGCCGGGACGAGCAGGACGTCGTCGAAGGTAAGGCTTTTTTGTACGATGCGCATTTGTGCGAATCCTTTCACGCCAAAAGTCGATTGTACCGAAAGAATCGCCGTACGCCTATCCTGTTGTCATGTCTAGCGCTAACTGATGGGTGTGGCGGTCGGCGTCACTGGATCGGCGGGTTTTAATGCCTATGATGCAGAGTGTTCAGATCATCCTTATTACAAGAACAACAGCGAGTCCCTCTGCATGCCGCATTCCGCATCGCCCGACGCGCCAGCGCCGGCGTCCGCTTCGCCCCATCCCGCTGCGTTGATCTTGTCTGGCGGGGGCGCCCGTGCTGCCTATCAAGTCGGCGTGTTGCTGGCCATTGCGCGGCTGTGGCCGGCGGGCAGCGGCAACCCTTTTCCCATTATTTGCGGCACTTCGGCCGGCGCGATCAACGCGGCGGCTTTGGCAGCGCGGGCGGATGATTTTCATGGCGCGGTACGGCATCTGGCAACTCCTGGCTGCGGCTGACACCGGATCAGGTTTATTACGCCAGCGCAGGGGCGCTCGCCAAAAGTGCGCTGCACTGGGCCAGTTCTTTATTGCTGGGTGGCTTGGGGCGGCACAACCCGCGCTCATTGCTCGACAACCAGCCGCTACGGCAAATGCTGGCCGCGCTGGTGGATTTTCCCGCATCCGCGCCGCCGTCGCGCGCGGCGATTTGTCCGCGCTGTCGATTACCGTTTCCGGCTATACCTCGGGCCAGTCAGTCAGCTTTTTTTTGAAGGCGCGGATTGCCACAGCAACTGGCAGCGCGCCTCGCGTCTGGGCGTGCGCGAGAATATCGAGCTGGATCATCTGATGGCATCCAGCGCCATCCCGCTGGTGTTCCCCGCCGTGCGTTTGCATCGCGAATACTTTGGCGATGGTTCGGTGCGGCAAATCGCGCCCATCAGCCCGGCCATCCACCTGGGTGCGCAACGCATCCTGGTAATCGGTGTGGCACCCCAGCGCGAACTGCCGCCGCGCGAAAAAAAAGTGCAGGACTATCCCTCGCTGGCACAAGTGGCGGGGCACTTGTTGAATAGCGTGTTTCTGGATGCGATGGAAACTGACCTTGAACGGGTACAGCGCGTCAATCGCACGCTGGGTTTGTTATCGGCTGAAACAGTCGCGACGCAGCAAACCGATCTGCACCCGCTGCAGGTTTTGACCATCGCGCCGTCGCGCCCGCTGGAAAAAAACTGGCGATGCCGCACCGCAAAACCTTTCCGCCTGGCTTGCGCTTTATGTTGGGTGGGCTGGGCGCATTCCGCCGCAATGGCTCGGTTCTGGCCAGCTATCTGTTATTCCATCATGACTATGTGCGACAACTGATCCGCCTGGGCTACCGTGACGCCATGGCGCAGCGGCAGGCGTTGTGTGAATTTTTTTGGCTATTGGCGCTCCAGCGTCCGCTTTGAAGTCAAGACAAAGCGGATCAGGAACAATTTGAGCCTGGGTCAGTCTTCCGCTCGTGCCGCGCGGCACTTACAATGGCGATTGATAAAAAAAACAATCGCGATATAACATCCAATAAATCAACAGGTGGCAGACATGGTCAAGTGGCGGCTCGGTTTTCTGGGATTGGCGTTGGTGTGTGCAGGCAGTATGGCGTTTGCACTGTATGAGCAATATTACGAATTTGTCAGTCCGTGCCCCTTGTGCATCTTTCAGCGCATTGTGGTTATTGCCTTTGGCGTGCTGTCTTTGCTGGCCGCTGTGTTTCCCGTGCGCGCCAGCCGCTTCTGGCCGGTGGTGCTGACGCTGGTGGGCCTGTCCGGGATGGGCGTGGCCGGGCGGCATATCTATATCCAGTATTTTATGGATACCAGCCAGTTGGCCTCGTGCGGCCCCGGCCTGGAAGTGATGCTGCAAAAGCAGCCGTGGCTGCAGGTATTCCGTTCGGTGTTGGTGGGGCACGGTGAATGCGCGGTTATAGACTGGAAATTTCTGGGTCTGAGCCTGCCGTGCTGGACCTTTGTGTTGTTTGTAGCGTTGACCGTCGGAGCATGGCTGGTCTGGAAATGCCAGGGAAAGCGTAAATGACCTTAACTGAACTCAGATATATCGTAGCCGTGGCGCGCGAGCGCCATTTTGGCCGAGCCGCCAATAGCTGTTTTGTATCGCAGCCGACCTTGTCGGTGGCGGTCAAAAAAAGCTGGAGGACGAACTCGGCGTCACCCTGTTTGAGCGTGCGGCAGGCGAAGTAACGCTCACCCCCATCGGTGACCGGGTGGTCGAGCAAGCGCAACGTGTGCTGGAAGAAGTGCAGGTGGTCAAGCAACTGGCCGAGCAGGGCAAAGACCCGCTGGCCGGGCCGCTCAAGCTGGGCATTATCTACACCATCAGCCCTATCTGTTGCCGCATCTGATTCCGCAAATGCGCGAAATCGCCCCGCAAATGCAGATCTTGCTGGAAGAAAACTACACCGGCCGCCTGGCCGAAATGCTCAAGCAGGGCGAAATTGATCTGGCCATTCTGGCGGAGCCGTTTCATGAACCCGGCATCGCCACCCGGGCCATCTATGACGAGCCGTTTGTGGTTGCTACGCCTAAAGGGCATGTCTGGGAAAAGTTTGAACAGATCGATTCGGCACAACTGGCGGATGAGAACGTGCTGCTGCTGTCGCCGGGCAATTGCTTCCGTGACCATGTCTTGCAAACCTGTCCCGATCTGAACCGCGAAAGCCTGCCTGCCGGTAGCCTGCAACGCACGCTGCAAGGCTCGTCGCTGACCACCATCCGGCATATGGTGGCGGGCGGCATCGGCGTGACCGTGCTGCCGGTCACCTCGATTTCGCCCGGTGATTCGTCGCTGCTGACTATCCGGCCGTTTGCCGAACCCGTGCCAACGCGGCGGGTGGTGCTGGCGTGGCGCCGTAATTTTCCGCGACTGGCGGCGGTGGAGGCGGTGCAGGAAGCGATCCTCAACAGCGATCTGCCCGGCGTGCAGTTTCTGCAAGAAGAGCCGGTTGCAGCCTGATGTGATGCTCGCTCTATATAGATAAGCAAACCAATAAGTAAGCGCGCCCGCGCGGCGCGCATGGAGAACATGTTTTATGGCATCCCCTGTAGTCATCATCGGTGCGGGCCTGGCCGGTTATAACCTGGCGCGCGAATTTCGCAAGCTCGACCCGACCGCGCCGTTGGTTGTCATCGCCAACGACAAGGCGGGCTTTTATTCCAAGCCTATGTTGTCGAATGCCTTGGCCGGCAAAAAAAAGACGGTGGAAACGCTGGTCATGAAGTCGGCGGCCAAAATGGCTGAAGAACTGAATGCCATCATTCGCGCCGACACCGAAGTGGTGGGTGTCGACCTGGCTTCCAAAGTGCTGTTGCTGTCCGATGGCCAGGCGCAGCCGTATCGCGACCTGGTGCTGGCTGTTGGCGCGCAACCGGTGCGTTTGCGCTTGCAGGGTGATGCGGCTGACGAAGTATTGTCGGTCAATCATATTGAAGACTTTGCGGTCTTCGCGCAGGCACTCGAAGGCGCCCAGCGCGTCGCCATTATTGGTGGCGGCCTGATCGGTTGCGAATTCGCCAATGATTTGCTGGCGCGCGAGATTGCGCCGGTGGTAATCGAAGCGGGCGCATGGCCATTGCCGGGCTTGCTGCCCGATGTCGCTGGCGCCTGGTTTGCCGCGCGCTTGACCCAGTCCGGCGTGCGTTTTGTGCTGAACACCACGGCGCAGGCAGTTAATAAATCCGGCAATGGGTATGCCGTGACCTTATCCAGTGGCGAAGTGATTGAATGCGATCGCGTGCTGTCGGCCGTCGGCCTGCACCCGAACACGGCGCTGGCCGAAGCGGCGGGCTTGCATGTGAACAAGGGTGTGGCGGTGGATCGTCAATTGCGCACCAGCAATCCCAATGTGTTTGCGTTGGGTGACTGTGCCGAAGTCGAAACCATCCACTTGCCTTATGTGATGCCGCTGATGCACGCCGCGCGCACGCTGGCGCAGGTACTGGCCGGCAAGGATGATGTGGCGCTGGCTTATCCGGCTATGCCGGTGCTGGTGAAAACGCCCGCTTGCGCCACCATCGTGGCACCGCCCGCGCATGGCGCGTTGGGCGAGTGGCAAGTGCAAGCGCAAGAAGACGCGGTCGAGGCGCACTTTGTCGGCGCTGATGGCCAGTTGCTCGGCTTTGCTTTGCTGGGTGCGGCGACCAAGCAACGTCAGATCTTGAGTGCGAAATTGCCGCCCGTACTGCCGTAATCGACGCCCGCGCCAGCATCAATCTGCGGTGTGTACCACCGGCTCAATGCCGAGGGTACGCAGCTTTTTGATCGCAGCGTCGGCTTCGGCTTTGGTTTTGAACGGACCGATCTGCACGCGCGTTTCCAGATAAGCCGGGACGCCAGCGTTTTGCAGTTGCCGCAGCATTTTGTCGGCATTGGCTTGGTGCAGAAACACGCCAGCCTGCACGGCATAGCCGTTGCCGACCGGATGCGTTTCAAAATTGCGCGCCGCCGGAGTGGCGGCCGCAGCGACGGGTGCGCTTGTCGTGCCGGTGTCATACAGCGGTGCCAGACTCAATGCCGGTTCGCTGCGCGCTGCGCTTTTTTTGGTTGCTGGCGGCGGGCGTGGTGC
>BBFD01000244.1 GCA_001313065.1 Silvimonas sp. JCM 19000 | reverse complement strand
CCGTTGGCACAAGCGCGGCCCAGCCTGATCGTGATTGCCAACCGTACCGCCGACAAGGCACGCCAGCTGGCCACCGAACTGGCCGATGCCGCTGGCGCATTTGGCGTGGCATTGGGCGGCTGCGGTTTTGATGATGTCGATGCAGCGTTCGACGTGGTCATCAACGCCACCTCAGCCAGCCTGGGCGGCGAGCGTGTGCCTATCCCCGATGCGGTCTTCCACGGTGAATCGCTGGCCTACGACATGATGTATGGCCGCGACGAGACTCCATTTCTGGCGCATGCGCGCGAAGCGGCGTGCCCGTGCGGGTGGATGGTCTGGGCATGTTGGTGGGGCAGGCGGCCGAGGCCTTCAGCTTATGGACTGGCCACCAGCCCAGCGTGGAGCCGGTGCTGGCCCAGTTGCGCGCCCAGCTGTAAACAGCGCTATCAGTTTGTAAGCAGCCAGCCTAAAATCGCGCATCGTTTGATTGACTGGCTGTCTGAAGGCACATGGTGAAGAAGCATTCTGTGGGTGGGTGGATCTGGCGCATCCTGCTGGCGCTGGTGGTGCTGCTGTTGTTGTGGAACCTGTGGATCCTGGTCCACGTGGTCTGGTGGCGCACCCACAACCCGGATGACACCGCGTTTATGGAAGAAGGTCTGGCGCGCTTGCAACAGACGGACCCCGAGGCTGAGTTGCGGCATAAATGGGTGCCCTACAACCAGATTTCGCCCAATCTGAAGCGCGCACTGGTGGCGTCAGAAGACGCGCGGTTTCTGGAGCACGATGGTTTTGATTGGGAAGGCATCCAGACCGCGTGGGAAAAGAACCTGAAGAAGGGGCGCATTGTGGCTGGCGGCTCCACCATCAGCCAGCAACTGGCCAAGAATCTGTTTTTTGTCTTCCAGCCGCTCGCCGTTTCGCAAAGCCGAAGAAGCGGTGATAACGGTGATGCTGGAAAAGCTGATGGACAAGCGCCGCATCTTTGAGATCTATCTCAACGTCATCGAGTGGGGCAACGGCATCTACGGCGCGACGCCGCCGCTCGCTATTACTTCAAGACCAACGCCGCCGGGCTGAGCGCGGGCCAGTCGGCCAAACTGGCCGCGATGGTCACCAACCCGCGCTATTACGACACCCACCGCAACGATCGCCGCCTGCTACGCAAGGCCAGCATCATCGGTCGCCGCATGGGTTATGCCGACGTGCCTTGATGGCACGGCTGTGTCCGCTTTGCAGCGGACTCGAGCGTGACGCCCAGATGCTGACACAGCGCAGTAAAAAATGGCGCAAAGGTTTTGCGTCGAGGGATTGCCGCGCGCCGAGAGCATGCGATGCACGCTTTTGCTGGGACAGTCGATGGCAGCGGCCAAGGCCTCGAAGCCGAGCGTGGCGTTGGTCAGATCGCGCAGCGTCATGAGCCCGGCACGCGCTCATTGTTAAAGAACAACTCCGCCGCCCCCTCGAGCATGGTCCGTGCAAAGTCGGGCTCGCGTTGCGCGCGCTCGATAAAAGTCTGCTTGTAATCCCGAGTCAGTGCCATCCGCTTTTCCTTGTGTGTCGCCTGATTTTTTTGCGCGCTTTGTATTCCATACGCAGCGCGTGGACCGCATCGATGTCGCGTTGCTGCGTGCGCTTGGTGCCGCCGCCAAACAGCAGGATCAACGTCGGACCATCCTGCATCAGATAAACCCGGTAGCCCGGCCCGAAATCAATAATGTATTCGCCGATGCCGCCAAACCATTTGATGTTTGAGGTGTTGCCCATTTCCAGCCGCATCAACGCGGTACTTACTTTAAGCGCCGCCCGGTGATCCAGCCGGTCTACCCAGCGCCGAAACGGGCAACTGCCGTCTTCGCGCACGTATTCTTCCACTTCGATCTGCATGATAGTAACCCAAAAGACACCATTAATGGGGTGTGATGCGCTCGCTCTTGCGTATCACAGCGACTATGTGTCTCGGATAGTCTTGGCATGCCTTGGTTTTTTTAATAATCACTCCTGTTTAGCCCGCACAATTCACCCCGCCCATCCCCCGCGCTGCGCCTTTTGCGCAACATTTCGTATCAGTGATACGGAATGGTGCAAGCCATGTCTTGGGGCAGTCGCAAAAAAAACCCCATAAACTGCCCGCTGCACGTTTGATTTGAGATCAACACCTAGCCGCACACTCACGATGCGGCGCGGATCAGAAGCCACATTCCAACCTATCGGGGCAACGTGGCGTACGCCGGGGCCGGCGCGACGCCCGCAGGGGAAATACATGAAGTGGACGCTGTGGCGCCGCGACTGGATCGCGGCGCTGGCGGTGGTTGTGCTCTATCTGCTGCTATGGGTCGCAACGCCCGTGGTCAACAGTATGGAAAACGCTGCCTATGACGCGGGGGTGCGCCTGACTTCCCGCACGCCTTCCAGCCGCATTGCCGTCATCGCCATCGACCAGCAAAGCCTCGACAATATGGGCCGCTGGCCGTGGCCGCGCGATATCCAGGCCCGCATGATTGACAAGCTGGCCGCTGCCCACGCCCATACCATCGTCTCGACCGTGTACTACACCGAGCCTGAACAGGATCGCGGCCTGGCGTATCTACAACGCATCAAGACCCTGCACGATGCAGACCCCGGCGCGTGGCCACCGATGATTACGCCTTTGCTGGATGAAGCAATGGCGGCGCTGGACGAAGACCGCACTTTAACCAGCAGCATCGAGCGCGCGGGCAATGTGCTGGTGCCGATGTTGTTTCGCCTGGGCGATGCCGATGGCAACCCCGATCGCACGCTGCCGGACTTTATCAACCGCACCGAACTCAAGCCGCAAGGGGACCCGGCCGATGGCTGGCCGCTGTCGGTCACGCAGCCCACCATTCCGCTGGCGCCCGTGGGCGAGGCGGCCGCCGGTGTCGGTAGCGATACGCAACAGGCTGATCTGGATGGCGTGGTGCGGCGCGTGCCGCTGGCTTTGCGCTATCAGGACAAGATTTATCCCTCTTTCGATTTGCTGATTGCCGCGCACGCACTCAATGTCAAACCCGCGCAGATCAACTTTGCGCTGGGAACCGCGGCGCAGTTGGGCAGTGTGCGCGTGCCACTGGATCAGGACGCGGCGTTCCGCCTTACTTTTACGACAACGTAAACGGCACGCCCCCGTTCAGCGTCGATTCGTTTTATGACGTCTATAACGGCAAGATTGCGCTGGATAAATATCGCGACAAAATCGTGTTGATCGGTGCCACCGCCCCCGGCATCGGCAGCAATTTTGTAACACCGGTCTCCGCCGCCATGCCGCCGGTGTTGCTGGGCGCGCAGATTGTTTCGGCGCTGTTGCAGCAGCATTATTTTGTTTCGCCCGGCTGGACCATGTGTTGCAGCTGGCGGTGCTGGCGCTGGTGGCGGCGTATCTGATTCTGGCGCTGCCGCGTCTGAATGCGGCGCTGGCCGCTGGTTTGAGTGCCGTAGCCGCGCTGGCGCTGCTGGGGGCGCAATTTGTGATGATGACGCAGGCGCTGTTGTGGGTGCCGCTGATGGGGCCGGTGGCCTTATTGGCGCTGGGCTATCTGGTGCTCACCAGCAAACGCTATCTGTTGTCAGAAGCGCGCGAGCAACAATCCGCCGCCGAGAGCGCTGAATCCAATCGCATGCTGGGCCTGGCGCTGCAAGGCCAGGGCCAGCTGGACATGGCTTTTGACAAGCTGCGGCGCGTGCCGATGTCGGATGACATGATGTCGGTACTCAACAATCTGGCGCTCGACTTTGAACGCAAGCGCCAGTTCAACAAGGCGGAAACGGTCTACCGCGCGATGGCGCAATATGACGAGCATTGGCAGGATCTGCCGCGCGCATCAACCGGGCGCATCAACTGGCCGAGACCGTGCTGCTGGGCGGCACCGGCGTGCATGGCACCCTGATCAGCGCCGATGGCGATGTCACCAAGCCGATGCTGGGCCGCTATCAGATCGAAAAAGAACTGGGCAAAGGCGCGATGGGCGTGGTGTATCAGGGTCGCGATCCACGCATCGGCCGCGTGGTGGCGATCAAGACGCTGGCGCTGACGCAGGAATTTGAGGCCGACATGCTGGAAGAAGCGCGCCAGCGCTTTTTTTCCGTGAGGCGGAAACTGCCGGTCGACTGACGCATCCCAATATCGTGACCATCTATGATGCGGGCGAGGATAACGATCTAGCGTGGATCGCCATGGAGTTATTGCAAGGCGGCGATCTGCTGCCGTTTACTCAAGCCGGCAAGCTGTTGCCGCTGGCCGAAGTGGCGGCAGTGATCCGCAAAGTCGCCACCGCGCTGGCATATGCGCACGCGCAGAATGTGGTGCATCGCGATATCAAGCCAGCCAATATCATGTTTGACCGCGCCAACCGCACCGTTAAAGTGATGGACTTTGGCATTGCCGCATCACCGACGTCAATCGCACCCGCACCGGCATGGTGTTGGGTACACCGTCGTATATGAGCCCGGAACAATTGCTCGGGCAGCCGCTGGATGGGCGTTCTGATCTGTTTTCGCTAGGCGTGACGCTGTATCAGATGTGCACGGGGCGTCTGCCGTTTGAAGGGGATTCCATGGGGCAGTTGATGTTCTCGATTACGCATGACACGCCGCGCGATCCGCGTGAGTTCAATCCCAAGGTGCCGGGCATGCTGGCCGCCATCATCATCAAGGCCCTGGCCAAGGCCCCGGCGGAGCGTTTCCAGACCGGCGAGCAACTGGCGCACGCTTGCGCCCGGCTTGAGGCTGGTCTGCTGAAACGGGCGGCTGGCAATGCGTAATCTCGCCAGCGCGCTGCAGATGGTCATGCACACCGATACCGGTTTGCAGCGTGACCATAACGAAGACTTTGTGTTGATCGATGCCGCCGAAGGCTATGCCGTGCTGGCCGATGGCATGGGCGGTTACAACGCCGGTGAAGTGGCCAGCAAGGTGGCGGCCGAAGTGGTGGCACAAGCGCTGCGCGAAGCCATTGCGCTGGCGAGAACCGGCAGTTGCTGCGCCATGGCGAACATGCGGGTGCGCTCAGTTTGCTGGCCGACGCGGTGCAACGCGCCAATCTGGCGGTGTTTGAGTTATCGCGCTCTGAACGCCAGTACGCGGGCATGGGCACCACGCTGGTCAGCGCCTTGTTTTACGACAACCATGTGGCGGTGGCGCATGTGGGCGATTCGCGTTTGTATCGCTTGCGCGGCGAGTCGCTGGAGCAACTGACCCACGACCATTCGTTTCTGCAAGAACAGATTGACCACGGTCTGATCACGGCCGAAGAAGCGCGTTATTCCGGCAATAAAAAATCTGGTGACGCGCGCGGTGGGTATTTCGCCTGATCTGCAAGTTGAAGTGCACGAGCATGAAGCCCTGCCGGACGATCTGTTTTTTTGCTGTGCTCAGACGGCTTGTCTGACCTGGTTGCCGAAGCCGAGATGCTGGAAACCCTCAGCGTGCTGCGCACCAATCTGCCCGTTGCCGCCGCGCATCTGATCCAGCAGGCAAACAATCTCGGTGGCAAGGACAATATCTCGGTGATCCTGATTGCCGTGCAAGCCAGTTTCGGCGCCAATGGCGGCTTATGGGCGAAGATTGCCGATTGGGTCGCACCTAAATCCCCGAAAACCCCATAGCGGAACGCGGGGCATTACCCGAACTGAGCAGTGAGCAATCGCCGTGGGCCCGGGCAGGCCAGAACACGCGCGGGCGCTGACACCACAAAGATAAAACAGATGGCAAAACTGATCCTGAGCCTGGCCGGCGAGTACGTCGAAGAGTACAAACTGCTGCAGGAAACCACACGCATCGGCCGGCGGCCGCATAACGAAATTGCGGTTGATCACCTGGCGATTTCCGGCGAACACGCGTGGTGCGGCAAAAAAAACCATCAATACGTGTTGCAGGATCTGGACAGCACCAATGGCACCACGGTGAATGGCCAGCGAGTAACGCGGCATTTGTTGCAGGACGGCGATCAGGTCCGTATCGGCAAGCATATCTTCCGCTTTTGCCTGGATAACAAAGCCACCTTTGCCCCGACCCCGGCCAAGCCGTTTGAAAAAAAACCGTGTTGCTGATGCCACCCGGCGGCAAGCCTTTGCTCAAGGCCGCCACGCCCCCCAACGCAGCGCAACG
>BBFD01000243.1 GCA_001313065.1 Silvimonas sp. JCM 19000 | reverse complement strand
CAAGCAAGTGGGGCAGCGTGGTCTGGGGAGTGCCGAAGGCCGCGCTGCACTGATCCATGCTATCGCGCACATTGAATTCAACGCGGTCAACCTTGCACTGGACGCGCTCTATCGCTTTCGGGATATGCCATTTGATTACTACGTCGACTGGCTGCAAGTGGCGCAAGAAGAAGCGCTGCACTTCAATCTGTTGCGTGAGCACCTACACAGCTATGGTCATGAATACGGCGACTTCCCGGCGCATGACGGGCTGTGGACGATGGCCAGACGCACTGATCACGATGTGCTGGCGCGCATGGCACTGGTGCCGCGCATCATGGAAGCGCGCGGGCTGGACGTCACGCCAGGCATACAGGCGCGCTTGCGTGGGGTGGGTGATCAGCGCGCCTGCGACATCCTCGATGTCATTCTGCGTGATGAAATCGGCCATGTTCGCATCGGCAATCGTTGGTATCACTGGTGCTGTGAACAGCGGGGACTGGAGCCGGTGGCAACTTTTGTGCAATTGCTGCGTGAGCATGAAGCCCCGGCGTTTCGTGGCGCACTGAACCAGCCAGCACGATTGCAGGCTGGCTTTAGCGCGGAAGAACTGCAATTGATCGCTACCTTGCGCGATTGAAAGACTGATCTACTGATCTAAGCGCGGGGTGAGGGCTCAGGTCAGTACGATTTCGAGATCATCGCGCTCGCCGCTGGCGTCATTGAACACGCCCAACACGTCTTCAAAGTCATGCCGGGGCAACGCCGCTCTGGCAGCCAGCGCATCGCGCCAGATAATGCGTACCGGCCCCGGCAATGCTCCGGTGAGCACGTCATACAAGGCATCCAGGTTGTAGCCAAAATCAGCCGGAAAATCGAGTTGCTGCACCAGTTGCGCATACACCTCGGCCACCGTATGCACGTTGACCAGCGTGGCTTCTTTGACGGGGCGGGCGGGATTTACTGACATGGCGGAACCTGGATAAAAGTCTGGTAGTGATCGACGGTGACATAACGTTGGCCGTCGCGGCTGATGATCAAGCGTCGCGCGCCGCGTTTGCCGCCGCGGTAATCAAGATCGGCTTCCTGATATTGCCCGGCTGGCAGCCGTCGTTCGCGGTTGCCAAAGCGATCGCCGCCGATGGCTTTGCCCGGCAATACGCGCCATAAACTGCTACCCGATTGCCAGCCGGCGGCTTGCGCCTGGCGTTTGGTGACGTAGCGATCGGCAGATGGCCCGTCTGCTGCAAGGTCGTCAGCGTTTGCGCCAGCGCATCCGGATCGGCCAGGCGCGGATTGAGCGTGGCGTTAAGGGCGTACACCACGCTCTGGCACGACGGCGCGGCCCAACAGGCGTTGCCAAGAACAAGGGCGGCGGTGGCCGCCAGCAGTCGAATCAGTTTCATCAAACCCGCCAACGGCGAAAAGAGTTGCAGCGTAGTGGCGCCCGTCGCGCTGTGCAAGGCGAATGGCGTTATGGGCGCGTCAACAACACCAGCTTCAGATGTTCCTGGTCTACCAGCTGAAATGTCATCTGGCGCAAGGCCAGCGCGCCGCGCGCGGGATGGTTAAAGCCGCGCTCGCCGCCGTGGCGCTCCAGCACGTCATAGCGTTTCCAGTATTGGGCAAACTCGGGGCTGCCTTGCTGCAACTCGGTCAGCAATTGATGGAAAGCCGGATCTTCCAGATGATCGCGGCTATCGGCGCGGAATTCAGCCGCGATGCGTTGCGCGCGCGTTTCCCAATCCTGCACCAGGCTGCGCGCGTGCGGGTCCAGAAACACAAAGCGCAGCAGATTGGGGGCGAGGGCGGCATCGAGCCAGTCACCAAACAGATCGCGCGCGCCGCCATTCCACGCCAGTACATCCCAGAACCGGCCCAGCACGTAGGCGGGCATGGCAAAGTCATCGACGATTTGCTGCAAGGCCAGCGGCGCGATTTCATCGGCGGCTTGCGGCGCGTTGGGATCGTGCTGGCCAGCCAGTTCAAACAGATAGGCGCGCTGGGTTTTGTCCATGCGCAGCGCCAACGCCAGCCGGTCGAGCGCTTTGCCCGATACGTTGATCTCGCGCCCTTGCTCAATCCAGGTGTACCAGGTGGGGCTGATGTCGGCCAGCTGCGCCACTTCTTCGCGGCGCAAGCTTGGGTGCGGCGCCGTTGCCCGTGCGGAAAACCAAACGCAGCGGGCTGGCATTTCTGCCGTGTGGCCATCAAAAAAAAGCCCCGAGGGCCTGACGCTGGATCGACATGCTTCATCCTGTTACCGGGTAGTATTAATACCAGTATAAATCACCGCCTTGTTGCTGTTACAACAAAGTTCTAAGCTGCGAGCCAGGTTCTCTGTTCCCTCAACGCATTACTGGCTCTGCCGACGTTGCGCGCTGCTTGCCCGGCGCGATACGCCATCAAGGCAGGCAAACCAAGCCGCATCGCAATGCGGTCTCTCAGGATAAGCAAAATGGCTGCACAGACGCTTTACGACAAACTCTGGCAATCCCATGTGGTAAGCCAGTCCGACGATGGCACCTGTCTGATCTATATCGACCGCCATCTGGTCCACGAAGTAACCAGCCCGCAAGCGTTTGAAGGCCTGCGTCTGGCCAATCGCACGCCGTGGCGCGTGGATTCCGTAGTGGCCACGGCTGACCACAATACCCCCACCGATCATTGGGAACTGGGCATCCAGGACCCGATTTCGCGCCAGCAAGTTGAAACGCTGGACAGCAATATCAAGCATTTCGGCGCCAAAGCGTATTTTCCGTTCAAGGATTTGCGCCAGGGCATCGTGCACGTGGTGGGCCCGGAAAACGGCGCTACCTTGCCCGGTATGACCGTAGTCTGTGGCGATAGCCATACTTCCACCCACGGCGCCTTTGCCGCGCTGGCACATGGCATCGGTACCTCGGAAGTGGAACACGTGCTGGCCACGCAAACGCTGACCGCCAAAAAAATCCAAAGCCATGCTGATCAAAGTGGAAGGCGAACTGGGCCACGGCGTCACCGGCAAAGATGTGGCACTGGCCATCATTGGCGAAATCGGCACTGCCGGCGGCACCGGTTATGCCGTCGAATTTGGCGGTTCGGCCATCCGTAGCCTGTCGATGGAAGGCCGCATGACCTTGTGCAATATGGCGATCGAAGCGGGCGCTCGTGCCGGTATGGTGGCGGTGGATGACAAGACCGTCGAATACCTGAAAGACCGTCCGTTCTCGCCCAAGGCCGAGCAATGGGATGCCGCCGTCGCCTACTGGAAAACGCTGGTGTCCGACGAAGGCGCCACTTTCGACAAAGTGGTTGAGCTCGACGCCAGCAAGATCGAACCGCAAGTGACCTGGGGTACCTCGCCCGAGCAAGTGACCACCGTCGGCGGCAAAGTGCCGAACCCGGCGCAGCTGGAAGACCCGGTCAAGCGCGCCAGCCTGGAACGCGCGCTCAGCTATATGGGCCTGCAGGCGGATACGCCGATCGAGCAAATCCAGATCGACAAAGTGTTTATCGGCTCCTGTACCAATTCGCGCATCGAAGATTTGCGCGCCGCCGCCGCCGTGGCCAAAGGCCGCCAGAAGGCCGCCAATGTGAAGCTGGCAATGGTGGTGCCGGGCTCCGGTCTGGTAAAACAGCAGGCCGAAGCCGAAGCCTGGACAAGATTTTTTTTGTCGCCGCCGGTTTCGAATGGCGTGAGCCTGGCTGCTCGATGTGCCTGGCAATGAACGCGGACCGGCTGGAACCGGGTGAACGCTGTGCGTCCACCTCCAACCGCAACTTTGAAGGTCGGCAGGGCCAGGGGGGACGTACCCACCTGGTCAGCCCCGAGATGGCAGCAGCCGCTGCCATCGCCGGCCATTTTGTCGACGTCCGCACATTTGCCTGAGCCGGTGGCCATCAGCTTTTAATTCATACACTTGCGGAGTCTTAACACCCATGAAATCCCTGTTGATCGTTGTAATTGCTGTTTGTGCCTTGACCGCCTGTAACACCGTGCATGGTTTTGGCCAGGATCTGCAGAAAGTGGGTGAGAAGATCGAGGGCAAGTAAGGATCTGCCATGAAAGCGTTTACCCAAGTGGATGGGCTCGTGTGTCCGCTCGACCGTGCCAACGTCGATACCGATGCCATCATCCCCAAGCAGTTTCTCAAGTCGATCAAGCGTTCGGGCTTTGGCCCCAACCTGTTTGACGAGTGGCGTTATCTGGATCACGGCGAGCCGGGCATGGATAACAGCCAGCGTCCGCTCAACCCGGACTTTGTGCTGAACCAGCCGCGTTACAAAGGCGCGCAAGTGCTGCTGGCGCGCGACAACTTTGGTTGTGGCTCCTCGCGTGAACACGCGCCGTGGGCGCTGGAAGACTATGGCTTTCGCGCGGTGATTGCGCCGAGCTTTGCCGATATCTTCTTTAACAACTGCTACAAGAACGGCGTGCTGCCTATCGTGTTGCCCGAGGCTGCGGTCGACCAGTTGTTTGCTGAAACCGCCGCTGCTGACGGTTACACCCTGCATATCGATCTGGCCGCGCAAACGGTCACCACGCCGTCGGGCGCTGTGTTTGGCTTTGACATCACCGGCCACCGCAAGCACTGCATGCTCAACGGTCTGGATGAGATTGGCCTGACGCTGCAACACGCCGACGAGATCAAGGCGTTTGAAGCAAAGCACAAACAAGCGCAACCCTGGCTGTTTGGCTGATCAGTCGCTGCGCGGTGTTTGATCGAGGGCGGGCGGCTGCGGCTGGCGCTTGCTGGCGTGTTCTAAGGGCGCGCCAGGCACGCAAAGTCGCGCCGCCCCGCCTTTTACCCTTCGTTGTCCATCTGCTGCATTTGCCCCGTCAATATGCCGAAAGCAATTGATTTCGGAGTAACATTGGCGCTTTGCGCGATCCAGCCCGGGACGCGCGATGTATGTGTGGTACCCAAAAACATAGCCACGACACAGTGGCCGGGCACGGCAAGACCTGGATGGGCGACGCATGCAGACTTCAAATGACATCGATCCCCGTCGGGCTTGCGCTCACAGCAACTTGTGATGCTTCAATAAACCAGATGGGAAACGAAAACCATGATCCTGCATAAATTCAAAAAAACCAGTCCGAGCTGGATCGCGTTGCTGCCGATCTGATGCTGTCGGTGGTACGCGCCAAACCCAACGCCGTACTGGGGATGGCCACCGGGGGTACACCGGTCGGTCTGTACCAGGAAATCGTCAAGAGCTACCAGCAAGGCCTGGTCAGCTTTAAAGAAGCCCGTACCTTTAACCTGGACGAATACGTAGGTTTGCCGGTGTCGCACGCCGAGTCTTACCGCAGCTTTATGCAACGTAATCTGTTCGACCATATCGACATCGAGCCGGCCAATACGCATGTGCCCAACGGCAATGCGCCCGACATCGAAGCCGAATGCCGTCGTTACGACGAAATGATGTATCAGCTGGGCCCCATCGACATGCAGTTGCTGGGCATCGGCCACAATGGCCATATCGGCTTTAACGAGCCGGACACATCGCTCTCTCGGTTTACCCACAAGGTCACGCTGAAAGAAGATACCCGCGAAGCCAACAAGCGCTTCTTTAACTCGCTGGACGAAGTGCCCACCACGCGGTGACCATGGGCATGGGTTCCATCCTGCACGCCAAGGCCATTCTGCTGGTGGTCAAGGGTCAGGAAAAAGCCGAAATCCTTGATCGCACGCTCAACGGCGCGATCACCACTGAAATTCCCGCATCACTGTTGCAGACCCATCCGCGCGTCATAGTCCTGACCGATTGCGATGTGAACTACAAGCTCTCGCACAGCTGATATTACCCACGATCAAAATCCGGTTTCTTGCCGTGCAGTACGGCGGCAGGGCCCGGATTTTTGTTTAAACGGCGATACCCCAACATGAAGATCCTGATTCTGCCCGGCGACGGCATCGGCCCCGAAATCATTGCACAAGCCACGCGCGTGCTGGACGTGCTGCGTAGCGACGGCTGAAGGTTGAAACCGAAACCGCCCCGCTGGGTGGCGCGGCTTATGACCAGTACGGCGCGCCCTATCCGCAGGTAACGCAAGACCTGGCACGCGCCGCAGACGCCGTGCTGCTGGGCGCCGTCGGCGGCCGCAATATGACACGCTGGACCGCGCTGCGGCCCGAG
>BBFD01000242.1 GCA_001313065.1 Silvimonas sp. JCM 19000 | reverse complement strand
CCCGCTCCCGCCCGCCTCCGACACCGAAGGCACCCTCCCCGATTCCGCCACCACGCAGCTCAATGCTTATCTGCAGCAGCAGCGCGCGGCGTTGATTACCAGCGACAACAGTTACGCCGTCTCAGTACACGGCGACATTACCGTCAACAAGCGCGTGATTCCGTATCACGTGGTGCCCGACGACGGCTATCTGCCAAGACCAACAAATGGCGGCGCATGGATAGTTCGGCGCGGCTGGAGCTGCTGCAGGCGCGCTGGAATCCGGCGGCGCGGGCCAAACTGGAAGCGCAACTGACCGAGTGCGCGCAAAACGTGTTGAAGATTGCGCAATCGGCCGAGCTTGACCCCGGCAGCGCGCTCAACGCCTTGCAGGTCGCTACGAGCTGGCACGCGTGCGGTGCAAGCTGGCGCTGGAGCGGATCGAAGACCAGGCCGGTAGCAGTGTCGAAGACCGCCAGGCGCGGCAAACGCGCGATGCGGTCAATCTGTCTTTGTATCCCGAGTCTTTTGTGGTGGCGCAAAGCATGTCGCGCCACTTTATTGCCGTGCTGGGCCCCACCAACTCCGGCAAGACACATGCCGCGATGGAACATCTGGCCCAGGCCGAGACCGGTGCCTATCTGGCCCCCTTGCGTTTGTTGGCACTGGAAAACTATCGCCGTTTGCAAGATGCGGGCGTGGCGGTCAGCCTGATTACCGGCGAGCAACGCAAGCTGCATCCCGATGCCACGCACGTGGCCAGCACGGTAGAGATGCTCAACCCCAACAAGCCGATCGAAGTGGCGGTGATCGATGAAATCCAGCTGCTGGATGATCCCGATCGCGGTGCCGCGTGGACGGCCGCCGTGTGTGGCGTGCCGGCGAAGATCGTCTATCTGTTGGGCGCGGCCGAAGCGCAGCCCGCCATTGAGGCGCTGGTCAAGCGCGTGGGTGGCACGCTCGAAGTCATTCACAAAGAACGCATGTCGCCGTTGCAGATGGACCCGCAGCCGCTGGGCAGTTTGCGCAATCTGAAGCCGGGCGATGTGTTGATCGCGTTTTCACGGCGTGATGTGCTGAACTGGCGCGATCAGGTTCTGGCGCTGGGCATGCCGGTATCGGCCATCTACGGCAATCTGTCGCCGGAAGTGCGCCAGGCGCAGGCGGAGCGGTTTATCACGGGTGAGACCCGCATCGTGGTGGGTACCGACGCATCGGCATGGGTCTGAATACGCCAGCGCGCCGGGTGATTTTTTTACGACGTCGCACAAGTGGGATCTACGCCGAGGGCACCATCAGCGCGGCGCTGGCCAAGCAGATTGCCGGGCGCGCCGGGCGATTTGGTGAGCATGAAGCCGGCTTTGTCGCGGGCCTGGATGCGCAGACGCACAAAGTGATCGGCAGCTTGTTGCGGCAAAAGCTGGAACCCTTGCCCGCCACCGGCTTCTTTGTTGCGCCCAACCTTGATTATCTGCAGCAGATTGCCAACGCCAGCGGCCAGACGCGCCTGCAGGCCTTGCTGGAACTGTTTACCCGGCACATCAACGTGCACGACGAATTCTTTTTGCCCGCCAACCTGACCGAGCAAATGGAAAAAAAGGCCAAATGGCTGGATACGCTGACGCTGTCGTTGCCGGATCGCTTTGCCTTCAGCCTGTGTCCGATCTCGACCAAGGTACCGATGCTGGAACGCGCCTTGCAGGATTGGGCCCGCATCCGCGCCACGCGCAAACAAGCGCCGTTGCTGCGCATGGAAGGCATGGGTGGGCGTAACGAGCTGCAGTATCTGGAAGACACCTGCAAGCTGTATGCCGCCTATGCATGGTTGGGTTACCGCATGCCCGAGACTTTTCCGAGTGGAGAGATGGCGCAATCGCTGATGCAATCCACCTCAGAGAAAATCGATCATCTGCTGCAAGCGCAGAACACGCATCGACGCCGCGACGGGCACGGCAAGCCGCGTCAGGGCGGCTTTGGGGACAAACGGGGTGATAAACGCGGCGGACATCTGCGCCACCGCAGCAAGTAATACCGGGGCCCGCCCGGCACGCACGGCGGGCCTTATTGTTGCGGAGCGGGTGTTGGCGCCGGTGCGGCGCCTTCACCCGGACCCAAGGGCAAACGCACTTCAACGCGCGTGCCCTTGCCCGGCACCGAGATCAATTCAAAGTCGCCGCCACGCGCCACTATGCGTTGGCGCATGCCCAGAATGCCGTGCGTGCGCGGCGTATTGCGCGCTTCTTCGGTCATGCCGATGCCGTTATCGGCTACGGTAAACCAGATTTCTTCCGGATCAAGTTGCAACAGCAAATCAACGCGCGTGGCCTGAGCGTATTTGGCGGCATTGGTCAGCGCTTCTTGCGCCACGCGGAACAATGCCAGCGAGATATCTTCCGGCAGATGCTGCGCCTTGACGTCGAGATCAAGCCCGAGTTGCCAGCCATTGACGTCGGCCATCTCACCAGCGGCAAATTCCAGCGCTTCGACCAGGCCAAATTGCGTCAGCAAGGTCGGGCGCATGCCGTCGATGATGCGGCGCTTCATCTGGATGGCTTCAGACAGGTTGTTGAGCACGCGCTGCAATTTGTCCTGGATTTCCGGCACGCTATCGCCCAGCTTGCGCGCCGACCAACTGACGTCGATGCGCGCGGCAGTCAGGATCGAGCCCAACTCATCGTGCAGCTCCCGCGCCAGCTGCGATTTTTCGGCTTCGGTCACGTCCTGCAAATGGCGCGCCAGCTCTTCCAGTTGCGCGGTGCGCTCGCGCACTTGCAGATCGAGCAGATCGTTATGTTGTTCCAGCTCATGCATCAGCCGCGATTGCGCTTGCAGGCTGTCGTTGAGCAGGCTGGCCTGGCGGCGCAAGGCGGCTTCGCGTTCAAATGCGGCCGAGACGTCACTGACCTGGATCACGCAAAAAATGCTGGCCGGACGAGTGTCGCAACGGCAGGATCTGTATCGCCTGATGCATGCGGTCATGCCGCGCGCCAGCCGGGTTGCCATACAAGGGCAAAGGGTTGCGGTTGAGCGAGCCGGTCAGTATTGCCGGTTGATGCAGCAACAAGGCTTGCTGGATGGCCGCCTCAAACCGGGTGCCGCTCAAGCCCGGAAACAACTCGAGCACCGGCTTGTTCAGCGCCGTCTTGCGCTCGATGCCGGAATGGCGCGACATCCAGTCGTTCCATTCCAGTACCTGCATCGCCTGGTCGACCACAATCACACCCAGATTGAGCGTGACCAGCACTTGCTCACATAAGGGGCCGATTTCCACCATTTGCTCTTGAGTATCCATGCCTTAGCTCCGCATGGCTTTCTGGATAAAGCGTTCGATACGTTCAACAAAACCCTGATACGAACGCACATCCTGCACGAACGCCACATGGCCGCTGATTTCGTATTTCTCTACCGAGAAATCGATATGCAGCAGCATGACCACTTGTTCTTGTTCATCGCTGGCGCCCTGCATGATTTCCACACAATCGCCCTGCTTGAACACCGGCAGCGAAATCGAAAACTCGCCTTCCAGCAGATTGGTGATGGTGCCGATGCAGGCATTCAGGATGATATTGCCCACCTCCGTCAGCGCTTCGCGTTCGATTTCGGACACAAAGGTCAGATCAACCGATTCGCCCAACATCAGCCGCACCAGTTGCAGGCTTTTTTTCTTCCGGAAAAATCAGGATGGCATCGGCGCCAAATTCGCCGCGCAGTACCTGGGTAATGCTGCAGACACGGCGGCCAGTCCCACCCAGCACCAATGCCGCTTCTTTGCGTTGCATCAGGCGCACGGACGGAATGCTTAGCGTGACTTCTTCGTTCACCAGCGTCGACAAGGCCGCGGCGGCGCGGCCCATGCCGATGTTGAAGACCTCCTCAAGCGTTTCTTTCTGCAGTTCAGTCAGCACAATATTCATGGCGTTTACATTCCGAACAGAATTTTGCGGACGCCTGCTTCGTTGATGGGTTTTTTTCGACCACCGCCACAAAGAAGATGCCCAGGCCTTGCAGTTTGCGTCGCATGCTGTCCTGGATATTGGCGGTTACGATGGCGATTTTGGCGGTCGGGCACACTTCGGCGATGCGTTGTGCGGCTTCCAGACCATCCATCTCAGGCATGTTCAGGTCGAGCGTAACCAGATCAGGCGTGACCGTCTTCAATTTTTTCCAGCGCATCAACGCCGGACCTGGCATGCACAAATTGCCAGTCCGGCATCTGATCCGAAATATGGTTTTGCACCATCATGCGTGATACGGAGCTGTCGTCCACGATCAAGACGGTTTTTTACGTCGCTTGCCATGCTTTTCCCTTTGCTGGTTGCTACC
The DNA here is from genome assembly GCA_001313065.1 of Silvimonas sp. JCM 19000. The sequence goes on along the minus strand of BBFD01000242.1, from coordinate 1,811 downwards.
AGGTCTGTGTTTTGTGTCTGTGTTGCCGTAATGGCTTTACGTTGTTGTTTTAGCTTGCGCGTAGCGTGCTATTGCACACGATAGTTACAAACGGGTCTGTCGGTGCGCCGCCGACCCGAGCGCCCGCGCATAGCACGATCTGCCACAAGGCGGCGTGCAAATGGCGGCAGCCACTCAAATCAAGCGGCGCGGCCGGGTGTTCCAGCAAGGCATTCAATAGCGGCTGCGCGTCGCCGACCGGACAAATGCCGCTCAGCGTGATACGACCGTCCTGTACTTGTACGCTCATCGCACCAGCCCCGCCGGATTAAGAACCAGAAAAACTTCGCCGGTGCCAGCCATCGCCGTTCCTACATATTGCGGCAAACCGGCCAGGGCACCTTCCAGCGGCCGGATCAGTACATCGACCGTATCCAGCAACTGATCCACCAGCAAGACAAAATCGCCAGGCGCGGTGGTGATATGCAGGGCACGGCCGCGCTCGCCCGACACCAGTTGCAGCAAGCCGGCCAGATCGAACACGGCATACATTTGCTGGCGCCACACCAGCGTTTGCGCGCCCTTGACGCTTTGCAGAGTAGTGCGCGCCAGCGGCAGCGATTCGACCAGGCTGCTGACCGGCAGGCCAAACAGTTGCCCGCCCGCTTTAACCAGCAATACGCGCGACAACATCATGCTGACCGGCATGCTCAGATTAATCCGCGTGCCTTCGCCCGGCGTGCTGGCCAGCTGCACTTCGCCGCCCAGTTGCCGCAACGTGGTCCGCACCACGTCCATGCCCACGCCGCGCCCGGAAATCTCCGAGACGCCGGTCGAGGTGGAGAAGCCGGGTTCAAACACCAGTTGCAACAGCGCTTCATCGTCGATGCGCTCGGCGCGTTCGGCATCCAGCAAGCCTTGCGTGCGGGCGCGCTGTCGTACTTTAGCCGGATCGATGCCAGCGCCGTCATCGCTGATTTCCAGCACCACCCGTTCTTCGTGCTGTTGTGCGTGCACGCGCAAACGCCCTTGCGGTGGTTTGCCCGCAGCGCGGCGTACGTCCGCGTCTTCGATGCCATGATCCAGCGCGTTGCGCAGCAAATGCACCAGCGGCTCGTGCAAGGCGTCGACCACCGCCTTGTCGGCAAAGGCTTCGCCGCCGCTCAATTCAAAATCAACCGGCTTGCCCAGCTTGCGTTCCAGGCTGCGCACCAGTCGCGGCAAGCGCTCAAACACGCGTTCCAGTGGCACCAGCCGCATCTTTTGCACCACATTCAGCAACTGGCCGATTTGCCGGTCGAGTTGCTGCATCGGCGCCGTGAATGCCAGCTGCATTTGTTGCGCATTGATGGTGCTTTGCAGGGTATGGCGGGTGATCAGCAATTCGCTGAGCAAACCCAGCGCCTCGTCCACTTGCTCGGCGTTGATGCGTAAGCGTTCCGTGGCAACCGTCGCCGCCACCGGCACCGCAGCGGCGGCCCCGGGCGTGCAGCTTTGCAGCAGCTGGGTAATCGCGGCCACCAGCGCATCGGCTTGCAGGGTGGGCGCGTCTGTTTCGGGGCGCACGCCGTCCAGCACGCTTTGCATATCCAGCGCGCGCGCCACATTGGCCACCACCATGCGCACCGACGGCAACACCACCGGCAGGCGTTCTGGCGCCGACGCAACCAGCACATCGCGCTGCTGTTTCAACAAGGTCAGATGCAGCGGCAAGCGCGTTTCAGCGCTGCTGACATCGGGCGCGGCGGGCGCCAGGCGTTCCAGTCGGCCTGTTCGTGATGGATGGCGTAATCGAGCAGATAACGCAGCGCAGTCGGAGCGGCTGCGCCGCC
>BBFD01000241.1 GCA_001313065.1 Silvimonas sp. JCM 19000 | reverse complement strand
ACAAGCTGAACATCAAAAAACATGCGCCGCAGGCTAAGCGGTTAAGGTTTTACAACCACGAACCACGAATAAAAAAAGCACCACCGCACCAACCCAGGAAAAAAACCACCATGCGCCAGTCATACACCGAACGTAGCGTCAGATTGCTGGGCCCCAAAGGCTGGACCGCCATGCTCGCGTTCCTCGCCCTCATGCTCATCATCGTCCCCGCCATGCACCTGCTCGCGCCGCCCGACAGCGCGCTGCACGTGTCCAACTACGCTGTCACCCTCACCGGCAAAATCATGTGCTACGCCATGGTCGCGGTGGCGATGGATTTGATCTGGGGCTACGCCGGCATCCTGTCGCTGGGCCATGGACTCTTCTTTGCGCTCGGCGGCTACGCCTTCGGCATGTACCTGATGCGGCAGATAGGCCTGGATGGCAACTACCACAGCGCCCTGCCCGACTTTATGGTTTTCCTCGACTGGAAGGCGCTGCCCTGGTACTGGCAAGCACCGACAACGTGGTCTGGGCCATCGTCCTCACCATCGGCGTGCCCACCGTAGTTGCGGGTGTGTTTGGCTATTTCGCCTTCCAGAGCCGCATCAAGGGCGTGTATTTCTCCATCATCACCCAAGCCCTCACCTACGCCGCCATGTTGCTGTTCTTCCGCAACGAAACCGGCTTTGGCGGCAATAACGGCTTTACCGATTTCAAACGCATCCTCGGCTATTCGATCACCGCACCGGAAACCCGCGTGGTGCTGCTAGGGCTGACCGCGTTGGCGCTGGCGGGCACCTTGCTGCTGGGCCGCTGGCTAGTCACCTCGCGCTACGGCCGGGTGCTGGCGGCAACGCGCGATGCCGAATCGCGCGTCATGTTCATCGGCTACAACCCGCTATGGTACAAGCTGTTTATCTGGACGCTGTCGGCCGCGTTGTGCGGCGTGGCGGGTGCGTTGTATGTGCCGCAGGTGGGCATTATCAATCCGGGCGAAATGTCGGCGGCGTCTTCGATTGAAATCGCCATCTGGGTGGCGGTCGGTGGCCGTGGCACCTTGATTGGCGCGGTGATCGGCGCGGTGGTGGTTAACCTGGCCAAGAGCTGGTTTACCGTGTCGTTTCCGCAATACTGGCTGTTTTTTCCTCGGCTTTCTGTTCATCCTGGTCACGCTGTTTTTGCCGCAAGGCATCGTCGGTCTGTACCAGAAGCTGACCCAACGCCGCACGCCAGATGTCCCCAACACACCGGCCCCGGCGGATGCCGCGCCCACCCCACTGACTCAGGAGCACGCCGCATGATCACGCCCGCGATTGAAGACCGCCCGCAGTGGGCCGATGCCAGCGCCGGCCAGGCGCGCGCCGTCACACCCGGCGCCCTGGATATCGCCCACGGCGTCATCCTGTATCTGGACGAAATCTCGGTCAGCTTTGATGGTTTCAAGGCGTTGAACAAACTCAGTCTGCATATCGACGTGGGCGAATTGCGCTGCATTATCGGCCCCAACGGCGCGGGCAAGACCACCATGATGGATGTGATTACCGGCAAAACGCGGCCCGATAGCGGCAAGGCTTTCTTTGGGCAAACGCTGGATCTGACGCGGCTCAAAGAACCGGAAATCGCTCATGCCGGCATCGGCCGCAAATTCCAGAAACCCACCGTGTTCGAACAACACACCGTGTTCGAGAACCTGGAACTGGCGATGAAAATGGACAAGCGCGTCTGGCGCAGTCTGTTTTACAAGCTGGATAGCGAGGCGCGTGGTCGCATCGAAACGGTAATGGAACAAATCCGCCTGACCGCACAAGCGCATCGGCTGGCCGGGCTGTTGTCGCACGGGCAAAAGCAGTGGCTGGAAATTGGCATGTTGCTGATGCAGGAACCCAGATTGCTGCTGCTGGATGAACCGGTGGCGGGCATGACCGATGACGAAACCATGCGCACGGCGGAGTTGTTTGTCTCGCTGGCCGGGCAGCATTCGCTGGTGGTGGTCGAACACGATATGGCGTTTGTGGAAAAAAAACTGGGCGGCAAGGTCACCGTATTGCACGAAGGCAGCGTGCTGGCCGAAGGCGATCTGGCCACGGTGCAGGCCGATGACCGCGTGATTGAAGTCTATCTCGGGCGCTAACAAAGCAAAGGAACCCGCCATGCTCCAAGTCGAAAACCTCAATCAATATTACGGCGGCAGCCATATTCTGCGCGGCCTGAGCTTTACCGCCGAGCCGGGCAAAGTAACCACGCTGCTGGGCCGCAACGGTGTTGGCAAAACCACGCTGCTGAAATCGTTGATGGGCGTGGTGCCCACACGCAGCGGCAGTATCCAGTTTGGCGGTGCGGACATCACGAAGCTGGCGTCGTATGACCGCGTGCGCGCTGGCATCGGCTATGTGCCGCAGGGGCGCGAGATTTTTTTCGCGGCTGTCGGTGGAAGAAAATCTGCGCATGGGGCTGGCGTCACGGCCGGGCAGCACGCCGATTCCACCACGGATTTTTTGAAATGTTTCCGGTGCTCAAGCAAATGTTGCGACGGCGCGGTGGCGATTTGTCTGGCGGCCAACAGCAGCAACTGGCAATCGGCCGGGCGTTGGCGATGGGGCCGAAGTTGCTGATCCTGGATGAACCCACCGAGGGTATCCAGCCGTCGATTATCAAAGATATCGAACGCGCCATTCGCGCCCTGGCCGAGACCGGCGAGATGGCGATTTTGCTGGTGGAGCAGTACTACGATTTCGCGCGTTCGCTGGCCGACCATTATCTGGTGATGGAACGCGGCGAAATCATCGCGCGCGGCCGGGGCGACCAGATGGATGCCGACGGCGTGCGCGGTTTGTTGTCGTTGTAATGCGCGTCGACTGACGTGATCAGTAGCGCGCCATGGCCGGGTCAACGTCGTTGGCCCAGGCATCCACGCCGCCGGCCAGATTGACGATATGGCCAAAGCCCTGGCGCTCGAGGAACACACCCACCTGGTAGCTGCGCATGCCGTGATGGCAGATGACGACGATTTCGGCGTCTTCATCCAGTTCATTGAACCGATTGGGGATTTCGTTCATCGGCAGCGACACGCTATCGGCCAGATGGCACAGCGCGTATTCCCACGGCTCGCGCACATCCAGCAGCACGGGCTTGGGTTTGCTGGTATCGGCCAGGCGGGCGGCCAGATCAAGGGCGGGCATTTGCTGCATGTTTTTTTAATCCACAAAGGCGCTGGCGCAGGATAAGCGCCAGACGTTAAAAAAAGGCGTGGTGCATGACCACGCCTTTGGGGTATCGACTACCGCGCTTAGAACTGGAACACCGGCTTGGCCGGGGCGTTCTTCATGCGCGGCAGGTTGTATTCAAACAGCTTGTCGCTGCGCCATGCGGCGGTGTCGACCTTGGTCAGCAGCGTGGCGCTCATGATCGGCAGTTCGCCGACGATGGCGATCAAACGGCCGCCCACAGCCAGTTGGTCTTTCAGTGCTTGCGGCACTTCATAGAACGAACCGGTCGCGATAATCACGTCAAACGGGGCCTGGGTGGGAATGCCGCCCATGCCATCACCGACAATCACGCGCGCATTGCGGATGCCGGCGCGGGCCAGATTGGCTTCGGCCTGGGCCGCCAGTTCGGGCTCGATTTCGATGCCATAAACCTGATTGGCCAGACCTGCGGCCATCGCCATCACATAACCGGTGGCGGCGCCAACCACCAGCACCTTGTCGGTCGGCTGGACTTCGGCGTCTTGCACCATGCGTGCTTCCAGCTTGGGCGACATCAACACCGAGCCATGGCCCAGCGCAGATCGGTATCGACAAAGGCCAGCGCCTTTTTTATCGGCCGGCACAAAGTCTTCACGTTTAACGGTCAGTACCCGGTCCAGTACCTTCTGATCCAGTACATCCCACGGGCGGATTTGTTGTTCTACCAACAGATAACGGGCGTGTTCCCAATCCATTTTTTTCACCTTAAGACCTGACAGCAAACCGGCGTTTGCGCTCGAAATTAGCTTGCGATTATTGCATAAACTGGATACCGTTCACAGCATTGAGTTTCGCTAGGGGTTCCGCGTAGATCGCGGATGAGAGAGTCCCTCAGCACCTGATCCGGTTCACACCGGCGTAGGGAAGCGAAGCCGCCTCGCATCTCATCCATCCTGCGTCTTTACGCGCACCCCGCGCCGTCTTTCTGTTTAGGAGACGCCATGAATACCCGCCTGGATTTCACTGCCGATACGGCCCACGTCGACGCTGCGGCCATTCAGCCGCTGCCCAATTCGCGCAAAGTTTACGTAACCGGCAGTCGCCCGGACATCCGCGTACCGATGCGCGAAATCAGCCAAAGCGACACGCCCACCGCGTTTGGCGGCGAGCAAAACCCGCCCATTACCGTCTACGACACCTCCGGCCTGTATACCGACCCCAGCGCCAGCATCGATGTGCGCAAGGGTTTGCCCAGCGTGCGCGGCCCGTGGATTGAAGAACGCAACGACACCGTCTTGCTGGATGATCTGACCAGCGAATTCGGTCGCCTGCGCGCCGCCGATAAAAGCCTGGACCCGCTGCGCTTTGAACTGCACCGCCAGCCGCGCCGCGCCAAAGACGGCGCCAATGTGTCGCAGATGCATTACGCCCGTCGCGGCATTGTGACGCCCGAGATGGAATACGTGGCCATCCGCGAAAACCTGCGCCGCGAACAATATATTGAGAGCCTGTTGGCGCTGGGCGGCAAGGGCAAGCGCATGGCTGAGTTGATGCTGCGCCAGCATCCGGGCCAGAGCTTTGGCGCTTCTATCCCCGAGAAGATCACGCCGGAATTTGTGCGCGACGAAATCGCGCGCGGCCGCGCCATCATCCCCGCCAACATCAACCACCCCGAAGTGGAGCCGATGATTATTGGCCGCAACTTCCTAGTGAAAATCAACGGCAATATCGGTAACTCGGCGGTTACGTCTTCGATCAATGAAGAAGTCGACAAGATGACGTGGGGCATCCGTTGGGGTGCGGACACCATCATGGATTTGTCCACCGGCAAAAAAACATCCACGAAACGCGCGAGTGGATACTGCGTAACAGCCCGGTGCCGATTGGCACGGTGCCGATCTATCAGGCGCTGGAAAAGGTGAACGGCAAGGCCGAGGACCTTACGTGGGAGCTGTTCCGCGACACGCTGATCGAGCAAGCCGAACAAGGCGTGGATTACTTCACCATCCACGCGGGCGTGCTGCTGCGCTATGTGCCGCTGACCGCCAACCGCATGACCGGCATTGTGAGCCGCGGCGGCTCGATCATGGCCAAGTGGTGTCTGGCGCACCATAAAGAGAACTTCCTGTACACGCACTTCGCCGATATCTGCGAAATCATGAAGGCGTATGACGTCAGCTTTAGCCTGGGCGATGGTCTGCGCCCCGGTTCGATCTGGGACGCCAACGATGAAGCGCAACTGGGCGAACTGCGCACGCTGGGCGAGCTGACCCAGATTGCGTGGGAGCACGATGTGCAGGTCATGATCGAAGGCCCCGGCCACGTGCCGATGCAGCTGATCAAAGAAAATATGGATCTGGAGCTGCAAGACTGCTCCGAAGCGCCGTTCTACACGCTGGGACCGCTGACCACCGACATCGCCCCCGGCTACGATCACATCACCTCGCCATCGGTGCGGCGCAGATCGGCTGGTATGGCACGGCCATGCTGTGTTATGTCACGCCCAAAGAGCATCTGGGCTTGCCGAACAAGGACGACGTGAAGGAAGGCATCATCACGTACAAGCTGGCCGCGCACGCCGCTGATCTGGCCAAGGGTCATCCGGGCGCACAGATTCGCGATAACGCCTTGTCGAAAGCGCGCTTTGAATTCCGCTGGGAAGACCAGTTCAACCTGGGCCTTGATCCGGACAAAGCGCGCTCGTTCCACGACGAAACGCTGCCGCAGGAAGGCGCCAAGCTGGCGCACTTCTGTTCCATGTGCGGTCCGCATTTCTGCTCGATGAAAATCACCCAGGACGTGCGCGACTATGCGGCACAGCAAGGCCTGGATGAGCCAAAGCGCTGGAACAAGGCATGCAAGCCAAGTCGATCGAGTTTGTGAAGCGCGGTGCCGAGGTTTATCACAAAGAGTAAATTGGCGCGGCGCCCGCCGCCTGCCAGCAACGCGGTGCACTCGG
>BBFD01000240.1 GCA_001313065.1 Silvimonas sp. JCM 19000 | reverse complement strand
TTTGCGCTGCCGGGATTTGCGCTTGCGCGGCCACCTCCGGGCTGGCTTCTTGCGGCGGCACTACCGGCACCGGCTGCGCTGGCGTGATATCGCTTTGCAAGCTTCCGCAATCCAGGCATTGGTCAGCGTATAGTCACCGCCAGCACCACTGGCCCGACAAACAAGCCGACAATGCCGAAGGCAAACATGCCGCCCAGCACGCCGACCAGAATCAATAACAAAGGCAGATTGGCGCCGCGCTTGATCAGCATCGGGCGCAAGAAATTATCCAGCAGCCCCACCACGCCAGAAATCACCAGCAGGATAACGGCCTTGGTGATTTCGTTTTCGTAATACAGCCAGCCCACGCTGCAAATCAGTACCGGCAAGGGCCCAATCTGCGCAATACACAGCATCAGCATTGCCGCGGTCAACAAACCCGCCAAAGGAATGCCGACTATGGCAAGGCCGATGCCGCCGATGATGGATTGCGTCAGCGCCGTCACCACGATGCCCATGGCCACGGCGCGTATGGCTTGCCCGCCAGATGCACCACGTTCTCGCCGCGCTCACCGGCAATGCGGTGGGCAAAGCGCAGCACGGCAGCCAACGCGACTTCGCCGCGGACATACAGCACGGCGCAAATGACCAGCGTTAACAGCAAATGCACCACCAGCATCCCGGCGCTACCTGCCGTGCTGAAGGTGCGTTGCGCAATCGCCGCCATATACGGCTGCACACGCGCCGCCGCCGCGCTAGAGCCACCGTCGGCCAGCTTTTGCCACTCGGCCGCCACCTTGCCACCCACCAGCGGAATGTTGGAAACCCACGCAGGCGGCGGCGCAAAAAATATAGCCGGGGATGGCTTTGACCAGCGCCACGATCTGATCGGAATGGTCCACCAGCGTAATCACCGCGCCCACCAACGGCAGCACGATAATCAACAGAATGGCGCCGATCATGCCGATGGCCGCCAGCGTACGTTTGTGCCAGAGCCGTTTTTTTTGCAGGGCCAGCATCAAAGGCCAGGTGGCGACCACCACCGTGGTGGCCCAGATCAAGGCGGGCAGAAATGGCCGTAGCACCCACAGCGAGCCACCTATCATCAAGCGATCAGCAATATGGACAGCAGTTGGCGTGGCAGGTCTTGCACAGGTCTTGCGGGGCTGACAGACACAAAATGCTCCGGTGAGAGTACGGCCAGGATGTAGTTATCGCGCAGTATGGCGTGCCGATGCGGGTTTACAGCTTGAAAATGCGCTGCGCGGTCAAAGGCGCAGCGCCGACCGGCTTAATGCGTGGCTTGCAGCACGTGCGCGCTCATGCCGATGCCCAACTGGCGCTCGCCCATGATGGTGAAATCAGCGCCGCGTTCGCTCAGATATTCTTCTTCGGCATCGGTATGCGCCCGCGCCACAATCTTCAGCCCCGGATTGAGCTGGTGCGCCAGTTCGATCACCCGCGCGGCCTCAAAGGCATTGGGGATGGTCAGCAGCATCCATTGCGCATTTTCGATATGCGCTTGCTTCAGCGCCTCCAGTGACACCGCATTGGCATACCAGGCGACGATGCCTTGCTCGCGCAACTGCATCACGCGTTCAGCGCCGGCTTCGATGACCGCAAATTGCTGGCCTGCGGCGGCTAACTGTTTGCCCGCCGCTTCGCCACGCGGCCATAACCGACGATGACGGTGTGATGCGGCGTGGCCGCCGGGGTCAATGCCTCGAGGCTGGTTTGATGCTTGAAATAACGCGACAGCAACTGCACCACCCGTGGCATCAGGGTAAAGCAGACCGGGTTAAGCAAGATCGACAGAATCGCCCCGGCCAGAATCAGATCCTTGCCTGCCGTCGGCAGCAAACCCATGCTGATGCCCAGTGACGCCAGGATAAACGAGAACTCGCCGATCTGCGCCAGGCTGGCGGCAATGGTCAGCGCAGTGCTGAGCGGGCGGCGGAAGGCAATCACGATCAAAAAGGCCGCCACCGACTTGCCGATAATGATGATGGCCAGCGTCGCCAGCAGCAGCAATGGCTCGCGCACCACGATAGAAGGATCAAACAACATGCCGACGGAAACAAAAAACAGCACAGCAAAGGCATCACGCAGGGGCAAGGATTCTTCGGCAGCGCGATGCGACAGTTCGGATTCGGCCATCATCATGCCGGCGAAAAAATGCGCCCAATGCAAACGACACGCCAAAGATCAGGGTCGCCCCATAACGCGCAGCCCAAGGCAATCGCCAGCACGGCCAGGCGGAACAATTCTTGCGAACCCGTCCCGGCAATACGTTCGAGCAACCACGGAATTGCGCGCCGTCCCGCCAACATCATCACGGCGACAAAGCCGATCACCTTGCCGATGGTGATGGCCAGGGTCAGCCAGACATTGCCGCCCGCCGCAGCGGCATGACCATCGGCGCTTTCGGTTGCGCCGAGCAAATTGCCCAGCGCCGGGATCAGCACCAACACCAGCACCATCACGATGTCTTCAACAATAAGCCAGCCGACGGCGATGCGGCCTTCGCTGCTATCCAGAATGTGCCGGTCTTCCAGCGCGCGCAGCAGCACGGCAGTGCTGGCCACCGACAACGCCAGCCCAAAGATCAAGCCGGCGCCCAGGCTCCAGCCGGTAAACCACGACAGCGCCATACCGAGCAAGGTCGCCACCGCAATCTGTGCAATCGCGCCGGGGATGGCGATGTTTTTTGACCGAGAGCAAATCCTTGACCGAAAAAATGCAGCCCACGCCAAACATCAACAGAATGACACCCAGCTCGGCCAGTTCGGGCGCCAGGCTCTGATCCGCCACAAAGCCCGGCGTAAACGGCCCGGCACAAATGCCTGCCACCAGATAACCCACCAGCGGAGGAATCCGGAAACGGTTGGCCAGCGCGCCAAAAAATAAAAGCGAGCACAAGGCCACCGACTATGGTGGCGATCAGGGGGGTGTCATGCGGCATCGTGCGGCGGGCTCCGGTCGGGGTAGGTCGAATTCTTATATGCAGTAGACATGATAGCGGCCAGAGGTTGCGTGTCAGCCATAAAAAAAGCCGAAGTGACAGCATCGAGCGCAATTATCTACATTTTGTCCAAAACGTAATAACAATTGCAGGAATGATCCGACCTATCACTCAATTCAATTGACACCGCACCCGCTTATTTGCCACATTAGAGTCCAATTCGCCGCAGCATTCTTATATATCGGACAATTTGTAAAAGGAGCTTGTGTCATGCGTCAGCCCGCCGGCAAATATCAACCTTCAAGGCCATTTCTCTGCCCGATCGCACCTGGCCAGAGCGCACGCTGACCGCCCCGCCGATCTGGATGAGCACGGACTTGCGCGACGGCAACCAGGCGCTGATCGAGCCGATGAACGCAGAACGCAAGCTGCAGATGTTCCAGACGCTGGTGGCAATCGGGCTCAAGGAAATCGAGGTGGCCTTCCCTTCGGCTTCACAAACCGATTTTGATTTTGTGAGGCAACTGATCGAGCAAAACCTGATTCCCGATGACGTCACCATCGAAGTGCTGACGCAATCGCGCGAAGATCTGATCCGCCGCACCATCGAATCATTGCGCGGTGCCCGCCGCGCCATCGTGCACTTGTACAACCCGGTGGCCCCGGCATGGCGCCGCATTGTGTTCAACACCGACCAGGCTGGCGTGCGCAAGGTGGCGGAAGACGGCACGCGCTTGATCAAACAGCTGACCGAGCAATATCCGGAAACCGAATGGGTTTATCAGTATTCGCCTGAGACTTTTTTTTCCGCCACCGAACCCGAATTCGCCCTCGAAGTCTGCAATGCCGTGAGCGCCATCTGGCAACCAACGCCGGAACGCAAAATGATTCTGAACCTGCCGGCCACGGTGGAGATGTCGACCCCAAATACCTATGCCGATCAGATTGAATGGATGAGCCGCAACCTGGCGCGCCGCGACAGCATCATTCTGTCGGTACACCCGCATAACGATCGCGGCACGGCGGTGGCGGCGACCGAGTTGGCGGTGATGGCGGGCGCAGACCGGGTGGAAGGATGTCTGTTTGGCAATGGCGAGCGCACCGGTAACGTGGATCTGGTCACGCTGGCGCTCAATCTGTACAGCCAGGGCATAGACCCGGGCCTGGATTTTTCTGATATCGACCGGGTTCGTGCGGTGGCGGAGCAATGCACGCAATTGCCGGTGCATCCGCGCCACCCCTATGCAGGCGATCTGGTTTACACGGCCTTTAGCGGCTCGCATCAGGACGCCATCAAGAAAGCTTCGCCCAGCAACAACCCGACACCTTGTGGACCGTACCCTATCTGCCGCTCGATCCGGCCGATGTTGGCCGTACCTATGACGCGGTGATACGCGTCAATAGCCAGTCCGGCAAAGGCGGCATCAGTTTTGTGCTGCAACAGGAATACGGCTTTGAATTGCCACGCCGCATGCAGATCGAGTTCAGCCGCGTTATTCAGCGCGAAACCGACCACACCGGTCGCGAAGTACGCGCCGAAGATTTATACAGCCTGTTTGCGCGTGAATACCTCGAGCATCAACAACCGTGGCAGTACCACGCCACCGCATCGATAACGATGGTGCGCAAGGCGTAACGCTGGCGGCCCATCTGACCCGCGACGGCGCGGCGCTCAGCTTGCAAGGCCACGCCCAGGCCCGTTGGCGGCCTTTATCCAGGCCCTCGACGGCGCCGCCGAAATCGTGGAATACCACGAACATTCGCTGGGTAGTGGGGCCGAAGCGCGCGCGGCTTGCTATGTGGAACTGCGGGTGCCAATGGCGGCATCTGGTATGGCGTGGGCGTCGATAGCGATATCGTCACGGCCGCGATCAAAGGCGTGCTCAGCGGCTTGAATCGCGCGGCGGCGGCTTAACTGCCGTGCGGTGCTTGTGCTTGCCCGCCCAGCACGGCGCGGGCAGCCTGCAGGATTTGCCGGGTAATTGATTCCAGTCGCGGCGACTGTACTTTCCAGGCATGCCAATACAGCTGCAGATCAACCGGCCAGGCGGGCGCCAGATCGAGCAGTTGGCCGCGCGCCATGGAGTCACCCATCTGCAGGTCTGGCAACAAGCCATAGCCGAGGCCATGGCACACGGCGGCGTAATACGATTCATGCGATGGCAGGTAGTGGCAGGGATAAGCCGAGCGCGGCAGACCCAGCCGCGCTTGCAAAAAAATCCGCCTGTAACGCGTCTTTGCGATTGAACACCATGACCGGCGCCAGGCGCGCACTGTCGCGTGTCAGCCCGTCCGGAAAATAACGCGCGGCAAAGGCCGGTGTGGCCGCCATGCGGTAGCGCATACAACCCAGCCATTCTGCCTGGCAACCACGCATGGGCTGCGCTTCGGTCGTGACGCAAGCCAGCGCCAGGCCGGCCTCCATCAGCGCATAGGTGTGATCCTGGTCTTCCACCGTGACGTCCAGCAAAACCTGTTCGCGTATCAGCACCTCTGCCAGCGTAGGCACAAACCACGTGCCAAGCGTGTCGGCGTTGAGAGCCAGCGACATCACCAAAGGCGCTTGCGCCTCTGCGGCCATTTCTGCCGCCATATCTTCCTCCAGCCAGGCGGTGCGGCGCAGATATTGAAGCAGGCGCTGCCCGTGCAACGTGCTGCGGCACGGGCGACTGCGTACCACCAAGGGCTGGCCAAGGCGGGTTTCCAGCGCGCGTATACGTTGTGAGATGGCCGAGGCCGTCACATTCAGGCGGCTGGCCGCTTCTTCAAATGAGCCGGTTTCGATCACCGCAAGCAAGGCGTCGGTCTGGCGATAATCAAGCTTCATGATCGCTGCACTTAAGTTTTTTTTCAGCTTATATGAAAAAAAACCTTAATCCAGCTTCATCGAGCAGCAGGACCACGGCAAAATACGTCTCGATGCTGGCATACGAGCCAGCCCCGGTCAGCAAAGGCTAAACAATGATGAGTGCGTGGCTACAAGGTTTTGGTTTGGGCGGCGGTTTGATCGTCGCCATAGGCGGGCAAAATGCCCACGTCTTGCGCATGGGCCTGCAAAAGCAGCATGTTGGCCTGACGGTGCTGGTGTGCATCATCGGTGATGTATTACTGATCGCAGCCGGTGCGGCGGGCATGGGCGCATTGATTGCCAACTATCCGCTGCTCACCGTGGCCGCGCGCTGGCTGGGCGCCGCCTTCCTGGCCTG
>BBFD01000239.1 GCA_001313065.1 Silvimonas sp. JCM 19000 | reverse complement strand
CTGGGGTCGGCGCGGGCGTCGGGGTGGTGCTGCCGCTGTAGACAAATTGCGCCCACGCGGTATCGGTCGCGCCGGTGGTCTGGCCGATGGTAAAGAAGTATTTGACGGTGGCCCCGGCCGGAATGCCGGTCACGCTGTAGCTGTTATTGCTGCCGCTCAGCGTCATGCGCACATTGAGCTGACCGCCGCCATTGACGATGTAATGCAGGTCGGCCCAGGTGGCGCCATTCACGTAAAACTGCACGCTGCCATTGGCTTGCTGGGTGTAGCCGCTGCTGGTGGCTGCGTAGACCGGCGCGCTGATCAGCGCCATGGAGGTACTGGCAGCGGTCATGAGCAACGGTGCCACCGGCAGTGCGCTGGCCAGCGACAGCAATAGCGCAGCACAGCGCCGCAGCGGGCGATGAGAGGGATGGTTCACGGGGTTGTCTCCTCAGACAGGTTTTGAGTTTGCTAGCCCTGGCGTTTAAACGCCTTATGCGGGCGCTGATGAAATCGCTTTCCTGCTGCCCTGCCATGGCGTGACTGCTGCAGCTGGAGTCACTGGCCACCGCCCCGGCGCGGTAAGACCTGCGAGGCAGCGGTCTGACCGCGGCTGCGCCTGTCTTTTGCCTGCACGGCATGGCTTGAAAGCGGTTTCACACTAGAAAGGCGGGCGGCCCAGGTCAATGCATTACGGACTGGCGGACAGGCGGCGCGCCATGTAGGAATGCGCTGACGCAAAGTTGCGGCGGCGTCAGCTGGTGGCCCACAGGGCGGGCTGGATAAGATCGCGGCGCGCGACATTGCGCGTTCCGCGTGCGCGGTTAACCTTGGGCTCGATCAGATATGAAGCATGGTGCTTTGGCATTTCTTGAGGCGGCGGCGAACTGGGCCGCATCATCGCCGATTACGACTGGACCACCACGCCGTTGGGGGCCATCGCAGGCTGGCCCCAGAGCCTCAAAACCACAATTGCGCTGATCCTGCGTTCGCCCGTGCCCATCGTCACCTTGTGGGGTGAAGTCGGCATCATGATCTACAACGACGCGTATTCAGTGTTTGCTGGCGGCCGTCACCCGCAATTGCTCGGCTCGCGCGTGCGGGAAGGCTGGCCCGAAGTCGCCGATTTTAACGACAACGTGATGAAGGTCGGCCTGGCGGGCGGCACGCTTAAATACGAAGACCAGGAACTGGCCTTGTTCCGCCGTGGCTCGCTCGAACCCGCATGGATGAACCTGGATTACTCGCCCATCATCGGCGAGGACGGCCTGCCCGTTGGCGTGATCGCCATCGTGGTGGAAACCACCGCCAAGGTGCGCGCCGAGCGTTGGCTGAGTGGCGAGCGTGACCGTCTGCGCGCCATGTTTGAGCAAGCGCCGGGTTTTATGGCATTGCTGACCGGCCCGGAGCACGAATACGCGCTGGCCAACGAGGCTTATCTGACATTGGCCGGCCACCGTGATCTGCTGGGCAAAACCGTGGCGCAAGTCTTGCCCGAGGCGGCCGAGCAGGGTTTTGTGCAGGTGCTGGATAACGTGTTTGCCACGGGCGAGCGCTATGTCGGCACCTCCAGCCTGTTTACGCTGGGTACCGACGCCCATGGCCAGGCACAAAGCCGTTATCTGGATTTTGTCTACCAGCCGCTGATGGATGAAGACGGCCAGGTGATGGGCATATTTGTGCAGGGCGCTGACGTGACTGATCGCGTGCTGGCGGAGCAATCTTTGCGTGATCTCAACGCCACGCTGGAACAACAAATCAGCCAGCGCACTGCCGAGCGCGACCGCATGTGGCGCTTGTCCACCGACATCATGTTGGTCACCGATCGCGAGGCGAATATCGTCGCCGCCAACCCGGCCTTCAGCCGCGTTCTGCAATGGCAAGAAGACGAAGTCATCGGCAAGCCCTATCTCGATCTGATCCACCCGAATGATCGGGGCGCGGCGCGCGAGGAATTTCTGGCTTTGCGCGACCACGGTGCGGAGTTGCGCATTGATAGCGCCTGCTTGCGGCGCGATGGCAAGCACACGGTGATTGCGTGGAGCGCCACTTACGACGGTCAGTTTGTCTACGCGGTGGGCCGCGATGCCACCGCCGAACGCGAAGCCGCTGCCGCCGTTAAACGTAGCGAACTGGCATTGCAACAAGCGCAAAAGATGGAAACCATCGGCAAGCTCACCGGCGGTGTGGCGCATGATTTCAATAATTTGCTGCAGGTGATCTCGGGCAATCTGCAATTGCTCAAACGCATCGTGGTGGGCAACGAGCGCGGCCAACGCCATGTCGAAAACGCCTTGAACGGCGTTAATCGTGGCGCCAAGCTGGCGAGCTATCTGCTGGCGTTTGGCCGGCGCCAGGCGCTGGAGCCGCGCGTGGTAAAGATCAGCCGCTATATCGTCGAGATGGAGGACATGCTGCATCGCAGTCTGGGCGAAGAAATCGAAATCGAGATGTCGGTGTCGGCCGGGCTGTGGAACACCTTTGTGGATACGGCCCAGGTCGAAAAACGCGGTGCTCAATCTGTGTATCAACGCGCGCGACGCCATGGAAGGCATAGGCAAACTGACGCTGGAAGTGGGCAACGCGTTTCTGGATGACGCCTATGCCTGGCAATATCCCGACGTGACGCCGGGCCAGTACGTGATGATTGCCGTTAGCGACACCGGTTGCGGCATGACCCCCGATGTGATGGCGCAGGCGTTTGAGCCGTTCTTTTCGACCAAGCCGGAAGGCAAGGGCACCGGCCTGGGTTTGTCGATGGTGTACGGCTTTGTCAAACAGTCGGGCGGCCACGTCAAAATCTATAGCGAGCCTGGCCACGGCACCACCGTCAAACTGTATCTGCCGCGCTCGCACGAAGCCGAAGACATCCCGACCAGCTTGCACGCGCAGGCAGCGGAAGGGGGCAGCGAGACCATTCTGGTGGCCGAGGACGATGAAGGCGTGCGCGGCACCGTGGTCGAGATGCTGACCGATCTGGGCTACCGCGTGCTCAAGGCCAATGATGCCGCCAGTGCGCTGGCGATTATCGAAAGCGGCGTCGCCATTGATTTGCTGTTTACCGACGTGGTGATGCCCGGCCCTTTGCGCAGCCCCGATCTGGCACGCAAGGCGCGCGAGCGCATGCCTGATCTGGTGGTGCTGTTTACTTCGGGCTACACCGAAAACGCCATCGTGCACGGTGGCCGCCTCGACGCTGGCGTCGAGCTGCTGGGCAAGCCCTACACGCAAGAAGCACTGGCGCGCAAAATCCGGCACGTGCTGTCCAACCGGGCGCAGCAACAACGGCCGATGGTGGCGCCGCCGGTCGGGGCCGAGCCGCTGAGCACACCCTCGAAGCGGCTGAAGGTGTTGCTGGTAGAAGACCAGCCGCAAATTCGCCAGAACACGGCGGAATTGATCGAAGCCTGGCCATCAAGTCATCCAGGCGGCCGACGGCGAACAGGCGCTCAGCCTGCTCGATGCCACGCGGCCTGATGTCCTGATCACCGATCTGGGCTTGCCCGGCATGTCCGGCGAAGACCTTGCCGCGGCCGCGCGCCAACGCCGCCCGGAACTGGCATTGGTGGTGGCCTCGGGCCGCGAGATGGACACGCCGCTGCAAGACGTATCGCTGCTGCGCAAACCCTACGATCTGCCCGCGCTGGAACGCGTGCTGACCGGCATATAAAACCCTACGGCTGTCTGCGCACTGTCATGCCGGTATGGGCATCAAGTGGCCGGCTTCAGCGCTGCGCCTTGCATAGGGTGGGTCTCGACCCACCCTATGGCTGTCTGCACACGGTCATGCGGGTATGGACATCAAGTTGCCGGCTTCAACGGCTGTAGCCCGTCCAGCAAGGTCGGGATCAGTTCGCTCACCGTGGGGTGGATATGCATTGCCCGTTGCAGCACGCGATAGCTGGCGCCGGCGCGCATGGTATCGATAAAGCAATGGATGGCTCATCGCCTTCTATGCCCAGGATCGATGCGCCGATAATGCGTTCGCTACGCTCGTCCACCAGCACTTTCATAAAGCCGGTGGTCTCGCCGCGTTCGCGCGCGCGGCCGACCCGTTGCATCGGCAAGGTTGCCATCAACGCCGGTTTGCCGGTGCGGCGTACATCCGCTTCTGACAGCCCCACGCGCGCCAGTGGCGGATCGGTAAACACCGCATAGGCCATGATGCGGTCGTCCACGCTGCGATGGGCGCCATCGAACAGATTGGCCGCCACAATCTGATAATCATCGTAGGACGTATGGGTAAACGCGCCGTGGCCATTGATATCGCCGATGGCCCACACGCCCGGCACGCTGGTGCGCAACTGGCCATCGACTGCAATCAAGCCTGGTGATCTGTCGGCAAATGCGCATACCCCAGGCCAGATCATCGGTATTCGGCGTACGGCCGGTGGCCAGCAGCAGGTGGCTGGCCTCCAGCACATCCGCTTCCATCCACAGCTTGACACCGCTATGTCCCAAGGGCTCGACGTGGCTGGCTCGGCGCCAAAGCGGAACTGGATGCCCTCAGCGCTGAGCATGTCCTGCATGGCCAGCGCGACGTCTTCGTCCTCCCGCGCCAGGATGCGTTGCCCGCGCACCAGCACCGTCACGCGGCTACCAAAACGGCGAAAGATCTGGGCGAATTCCAGCGCGATGTAACTGCCACCCAGTATGACCAGGTGGCTGGGCAGATTGGTCAGTTCCAGCATGCTGCTGTTGGTGTAGTAACGCACCGTTTCCAGCCCGGCAATCTCGGGAATCAGCGGGCGCGTGCCGGTGTTGATAAAGATTTTGTCAGCGCTGAGTTCGGCGCTGAGCTTGCCATCAGCGCCGGTCACACTCAGGCTGCGCGCGTCGGTAAAACGCGCATGGCCGTTAAACACGGTCACGTTGTCGGCCTGGCGCAGCCATTGCTCAACGCCATCGCGCGAGCGGCCGATAATCTCGTCCTTGCGCGCCTTGATCGCGGCCAGATCAACCGCAATCGAGCCATTGATCTGCACACCCCATTGCGCCGCATTACGCGCCACATGCGCCGCACGCGCGCAGGCAACATAGGCTTTGGTCGGCGTGCAGCCCACGTTGACGCAGGTGCCGCCAAAGGCCGCACGCTCGATCACGGCGGTTTTGAGGCCATGTGCCCCCAGTTTGACGGCCAATGGGGCACCACCTTGGCCAGTGCCGATGACGATGGCGTCGAAGTGGGTCATGGGCTGCTCTTGAAAGACGGATGAAGCTTTATCTTAGCCGTCCACACGGCCCGCGCCATCGGTCGGGCGGGGTGGATGCGCACAAAAGCACCGTCGGTTAAAAAAATGCAACGCCAAGTGGCTGTAAATGCTGACTTATTTGCATACACTAGCGCACAGGACGAAATACAGGCGGAGTGGCAATGGGCGGCGTATTACATAACCCGGGGCGGACGGGCGTGTGGGGCAAGGTGGCCGCATTTGTGCTGTATTGCGTGGCGACACTGCTGTTGGTGCTGCCCGCGCTGGAGCAATTGGGGATGCTGCCTTAGGCCGGCACGGGCGGGGCGGCGCCGTTGTTCAGGCCAGAAAATGCGGCCCGGTAATCCGCTGGTGTCACCCCGATGCGGCGGACAAACACCCGCCGCATCAATTCTGCGCTACCAAAGCCGCAGTCATACGCCACCACCTTGAGCGCGGCCGCCGTTGTTTCGAGCAAACTGCGCGCCAGATCCACGCGTGAGCGTTCTACAAATTCTTGCGGCGTAATGCCGGTTTCCTGCACAAACACCCGGGCGAAATTGCGCGCGCTCATGCCCGCCACCGCCGCCAGCTGCTGCACACTAAAGCGCTGATTCAATTGCCCCAGCACATGCGCCTGCACTTTGCCGGAGGCGGTGCTCAAATCCGGCCGCGCGCTGACATAGGGCTGAATTGGGATTGGCCGCCGCGCCGCTGGGCAAACACCACCAGCCGCTTTGCCACCGCCAAAGCGACGTCGCGCCGTGATCTTCCGCTAGCAAGGCCAGGGTCAGATCGATCCCCGCCGTCACCCCGGCTGAGGTGAATAACTTGCCATCGCGTATATAGATGCGATCCAGCTCCACCCGCGCTTGCGGAAATTGCCGTGCCAGTTGCGGCGCGTTTTGCCAATGCGTGGTGACGTGGCGGCATCCAGCAAGCCGCGTGCGCCAAGCAAACGCGCCGGTG
>BBFD01000238.1 GCA_001313065.1 Silvimonas sp. JCM 19000 | reverse complement strand
CTCTGGTAATCCACGCCCAAGGTGCTGCTGTAATTAAACGGACTGCGTTGCCCATTCGCCGCCAGCAGGAATTGCGCTTGCGGCGCACCCGGCAACGTGGCGCTGCGGATGCCGCTGCGGTACAGCAGGCTCGGCCCGCCCAGCAGATTGAAGTGGCCGTTCCAGCCGTTCTGGTCGGCGTAGCTCAGGCGGATGCCTGCCAGCATATCCAGCGCGCTGCTGGTGTTGCCGGTGACGTTGAGGTTGTACAGGTCTGCCCCCGATTCCGCCACGGCGTCATCGCGCGTTTGCCGCCAGGCCATGCCGATGGCGGGCGCAATCTGCCAGTTGCCCGCGTGATAGGTATGGTCCAGCTGCACATTGGCCGCCAGTTGTTGCTGGCCGTTATCGGCGGTGGCGCTCTGGTGCACGTCGCCGAAGTTGAGCGCGCGATGCGTCTGCAGCTGGTTGAGTTGCCACTGCGCATCGGCCTGCAGTTGCAGGCCTGCGCCCACCGGCCGGGTATAGGTCAGCGCCGCGTACTGGCTGTTGCCGGTGAGATTGCCGTTGTCAGACGTGTGGCTGCCGCTACCCAGCCGCGCCCGGCCGTATTTGACCAGCAAGGCGCTGTCGTTCGACGGTTTGAAGCGTTGCGACAGCATCGCCATATCGTATTGCGCCCCGTCCAGCTGCGAGCCCACGCTGCCTTGCGTCACCATATTGAAGCCGATGCCGCTGAGCGGATCCTCGATCAGGCGCTCGCCCATCATGTCAAAGCGATTGGCCAGCACCCGGGTCTGATCCAGCGCCCGGCCAAAGCCGGCACCGCTGATCTGGCGGATGCCTTCCGCCACCTCGTCGGCGCTGGCCAGGTTCAGGCTCTCGAACACGGCATTGTTGGTGTAGGCAGATTCAAGTGCGCTGGCCGCGGTTTGCAGATCGCTGCCCACCAGCTTCTGGTACGGCACCTTGGTCATGGTCACATCCACCCCCTGCGCCGTGGTGGTGGCCACTGCCTGCCACACCGGCGTGGTCGACGCGATATTCTGCGCCCCGGTGATGTCACTGCCCTGCACCACCCCGGCAAACTTCACCGCCTTGGCGGCCGTGCCTGCGGTAAAGCCGGTGTTGACCGCCACCGTGTTCAGATCAGCATGGCTGACCTGCAAGGTGCCAGCCGTCCCGGCTGCAGTGGTGCCGACCACATACTGGCTGATCACATTGCGCGCTGTGGCGGTGCTGGCGGCGGTGAGCGCTGCCGGCGCGGGCGGTGGGGTCGGCACCGGCGGCAAGGTGTAGGTTGCCACCTTGGCCGTTTCCAGCACCACCTCAGGCTGCTTGAGTATGCCGGAACCGGTCGTCGCCGGATCAATGCTGATGGTGCCGGTATTCACCACATGCCCGCTCGCGCCCAGCCGACTGAAGGCAAACGAGTTATTGGCATACACATTGATCACGCCATCGTTCTCGATGACTGCCGCATCCTGCGCCCCGGACGCCAGCTGCATCGCCACCAGATTGGTGGCTGCGGCCGGATTGCCCGCCGTGCCGACATTGATGGTGCCGTTGTTGACCATCTGCGCCGTGCTGTCCGCCTGCATGCCGACGGCGCCATTGCCGTTCACATTCAATATGCCGTCATTGACCGCGACATTGCCCGCATAGGTAAAGCTGACCGCCGCCCTGCCGGTCGCTCCGGCCTTGAAGTTGACGATGCCCGTGGGCTGGTTCCAGAACATGTCGGCGTTGCTGGAAGTAGAGACATCACGGATCAGATTGCTGTTGCCCGCAGTCTGGGTGATGGTGCCGCCGTTGATGATGTAGTTCTTGTCGCCGGACCCCACCGCCAAAGCCGCACGCGTGTTCTGGCTGCCATCGCTGCTGATCAGGCCCAGGTTATACAACACGGCACCGTTATCACCCTGGAAATTGCGGCCAGACACTGCACTGAAAGTGCCATCGGCTTCGTTGATTGCCGTGCCTCCGCCCGACATCCAGATATCCGAGCCGCCATCCATGATGACGGTGCCATGGTTGTCGAGCGTGCTGGCGGCCTTATAAGTGCGGAAGCCTTTGTGAATGATGCCGCCGCTGTTGTTGAACAGCGTGCTGCTGCCGTAAATCTGCGGGGCTTGATTGAGGGTGCCGCTGTTGATCACCGTCATATCGGTGAATGACGGCGTGCCGTTCATGGTGCCGCTGTTATTAAAGTTGCTACCCGCCGAACCGGTCACCGCGTTGACCGTGCCCTGGTTGATCAGGCTGCCGCCTTTCAGGCTGATCGGCGTGTTGATCACGCCGGTACTGGCATTGGTCAGCACGCCTTGGGCAAACACATTGAATGACGCGCCGCTCACCGTACCGGCATTGCTGACATTGACCGGGCTGCTGGCGGCATATGGTGTACCCACCGCCTGCGACAAGGTGGTGGTGGTCGCGGCCGCGGCCAGCACGCTGCCATCGGCGTATTGCTGCAGCGTGGTGGTAGCGCTGTTGTCGGCCGCCGGGTCGACCCCGTCGCCGAGGATGATGCGGCCGTTATTGACGATCAGACTGCCCGCAGCGCCGTCGTTATAAAACGCGCGCGCGATGCTGCTGTTGATGGTGATCACGCCTGTGGTGTCGTTTATCGCGGTGCCGCCACCAAACGCGCCCATCCCCACCACCTGGGTGGCCGTGCCGTCGGCCACCGTTTCGGGGTCGGCCGACAAGGTGATCTGGCCTTGATTGATGACGGTCCCGCCGTTGGTTGCCAGCATGCCATAGCCCGAGTTGCTGACCAGAACCGAGCCGGTGTTGGTGGCCTGGGCGCCCGTCACCGAGCTGCTGATGGCTGCACCGCGCTGGCTCGACGTTTTGTCGGAGGTGGTCACCGCAGTCTTGCCGCTATCGGTCTGGATAAAACCGTCCAGGCTGATCGTGCCCTGATTAAGCGCGCGCGCCGTGTTGCCGAACGCTTCCATGCCATAGAGCGCCATCCCCGCCATAACGATGCGCCCGGTTGCGGTATTGGTGACGCTGGCCGTATCTGCCGACAAGCCCAGGGTCACCACGGAAAACGAATTCATGCCGCTTTTAACATCCAGCAGCCCCGAATTGGTGGCCGTGCCAAGGTTATCGGCGCGCATCATATAACCCGAATGCGTGCTGCTGGCGGCGGTGCGCCGCCCGATAATCTGTCCGGTCTCGGTGTTTTCCAGATGGCCCCAGGAATAGGCGCGCAGCACGCGGCCGGGCTCACTGCTGCCGGTTTCATCGATGATGCCGGCGTTGCTGACAACCGAATCAGTGCCCACGGCGACAAAGACCGGCAGGTTTACATTCCCGCCGGGGGCCAGCGGCGTCAGCGAGGTAATCGCCACTTTTGCATTGGCATCGAGCTGTAAATGGCCCCCCCCAACGACATAGGCCAGCGCGGTTTGCTCCAGCATGCCGATATTGTTGTAGACGCTGGAGGTACCGCTCAGTGTCACGCTGTTGGCACCGTCGATATAAATGCCTTGCTGCAGGATGGCTTCGTTGTAAACCGGCGAATTGACGCGCACATTGATGCCGCCCTGCACCGTCACATTGTTGCCCGCCCCGGTGACCATCAGGCCGCGCCAGTTATAGCCATCCTCGGCCACACTGTTGACCTGCCCTTCCTGATCCAGATTGATCTGCCCCGCCACCACCACCTGGTTGTTATTGCCGCTCACCGACACGCCAGGCACCACCGCAACCACGTGCGTGGGCACCACGTCGGCAGGCAAGATCATGCCGATATTGACGTTGCCATCCAGCCGCACCGTGCCGTTATTGCCGATCACGCTCACGCCGGTGCCGCCTTGCATCACATTGGCCGCGTCGGCCACCCCGGTGACATTGACATTGCCATTCAGCGTGACTGCGGCGTGATCACTACTGATCAAGGCGCCGGTGCCGTTCAGTTTGACGTTGATATCGCCGGTATTGCCGACCGTGGTTTTGGCATCCGGGTCGGTATTGGGCGCATTGATTTCAATACCGACCGAAGTGGCGTCCTGCACATTGATGGTGGCGGCGGTCGAGGTGTTGGAGTTGCTGCCATTGATGACGATGCCGCGCCCGCCGCTGGCCACATTGATCACCCCAGCCAGCGTGGCGGTGGTGCTGGTGTTGTCGCCACTGATGACGATGCCGCGGGCACCGTTGCCGACATTGATTTCGCCCGCCAGCGAAGCAACCGTGTTGTTGCCGGTAATCTCGACCGCGGTGGAATCTGCGTCGCTGACGCCCGCGTTTACATTGTTGATCAGCAACTGCGTGCCCACGCCGCCCACCACCACGCCCTTGGCGGCCCCGCTGATGTCCAGCACCATCGGCTTTTCCGGCGTGCCATCCAGATTCAGCACGGTATCGTTGCCCGCCACCACCACGCCTGATGCGCCTTGCTCCACCTTCAGGTCCCCGGTCTCAGTCACCCGGGCGGCGTTGCCGTTAATCACCGTACCGGTCGAGCCGGTATCGCTGACGCCGGTGGTGCTGGCATCTGTGATGACGGCGTTCTGACCATCTACCCGGGTGCCTATACCGCCCGCCGCAATCACGCTGGTGCCGGTGTTGTCGACTTTGGCGCCGTTGCCGGTAATGGCGGTGCCGGTGCTGCCTTCGCCGCTGACGACAGTACCGCCCTTGCTGCTGATGCTGGCATCGTCGCCCGACACCGCCGTGCCGGTGGCGCCCGCCGCCACCTCGGTCTTGCCGCTGATAACCACCACGGCGCGATCACCGGTAATCTCGGCCGCCACCGCAGCCTGGCCGCTGGCAGTCGCGTCGCCGGTGTTGTTGACGCTGGCGTCATTGCCGGTAATCACCAGACCGGTGCCGCCGGCGCTGACATCGGTGATGCCGTTGTTGTTGATAACAGCGCTGTCGCCGCTGATGCGGGTGCCGGTGCCGCCGTCGCCGGCGATGGTATGGCCCTCGTTATTGACCACGGCGTTGTTGCCGCCGATGTCGGTAATCACCGAGCCGTTGCCGCTGGCGCTGGTTTCGCCCTTGTTGGTGATTTGTGCCGCGTCACCTTTGACTTCGGTACCGGTGCCGCCCTCGCTCACGCTAATGCCACCATCGTTGCTGACGACCGCATTGTCGCCGTTAACCACCGTGCCGCTACTGTCACCGCTGACCGTGGTCTTGCCTTCATTGATGACGCTGGCGTGGTCACCGGTGATGCTGGCGGCACTGCTGCCGTTGCCGCTGACGCTGGCGTCGCCTTGATTGATGATGCTGGCGCCATTGCCGCTGATGGCGGTGCCGGTGCTGGCGTCGCCGCTGATGGTGTTGCCGCCTGCGTTAATGACGCGGGCGTCGTTACCGCTGATTGCGGTACCGCTGCCGCCATTGCTGATGGTGTTGCCGCCGTTATTGACTTGCGCGTTATCCCCGGTGATGACGGTGGCGGTGCTGCCGCTGCCATCGGCACATTGGCGCCTTTGTTATCGACGCTGGCCGCGTCGCCATTGATGACCACGCCACTGCCACCCTCGCCCGCGCTGATCTGGTCGACCACCACCGCAGCGCTATCACCATTTACTTCGACGCCGCTGGAGCCCGTGCCACTGCTGCGGGTTTCACCGGCCACTTCGACCTGGGCGGCGTTGCCGTCCACATGCACGCCGGTACCACCCGCTGCGGCGCTGATACCGTCGCTGATGCTGGTTTGCGTCTGCCCACCGACCACGATCACTGCCACGGTATCCGGGCCGTCGGCGTTGGCGCTGGCGGCGCTGGCCTGGGTGTAGTCGCCCACCTGCACCACGCTCGACGCCGTGGCGTGGATCAGCCGTCCTTGTCGATCCAGCGCCCAATACACGCCATCCGCATCTTTGCCCTGCACGATCAAGGTGGGCGGCGTGGTGGAGTTATCCACCAGCCAGTTCTGGCTATTGGTATACAGCACTTCGTTATTTGCTAACGGCGCACCGGGGCGGCTGGCGACCAGGGTTAATTTGTAATTGGCGCCGTCGGGCTCGTAGCGATAGGTCAGTCCGTCCATGACGATAAATTCGGCGGTCCGGTTAAGCACCACGGCATTGTTGTAATAAACGATGTTATCGACCGGGGTAGGCGTCGGTGTCGGGCCGGGTGTAGGCACCGGGGTCGGCGTGGGAACCGGTGTAGGCGCAGGCGTCGGGCCAGGCGTGGGGGTGGG
>BBFD01000237.1 GCA_001313065.1 Silvimonas sp. JCM 19000 | reverse complement strand
CTGACGTTCCAGCCGTTGCGCGGTGTTGTAGGCCAGGCCAGCCGCCATGGCCGCCATGCTCAAAAAACGCCACATGCGGCATGCCGGGGATGATCCCCAGCAGGGCCATCACCCCGGCAGTGATATACATCACCTGCGGCCGCCCATACAGCTGGCCCAGCAATTGCGAAGACAAGTCTTCGTCGGTGCCGACGCGCGACACCACGATACCGGCGGCCACCGAGATGATCAGCGAGGGGATTTGTGCGACCAGGCCGTCACCGATGGTCAGCAGCGTGTAGGTACGGCCCGCGTCGGCAAACGCCATATCGTGCTGCACCATGCCGACGATCAAGCCGCCCACAATATTGATCACCATGACCAGGATACCGGCCACAGCATCACCGCGAACGAACTTGGAGGCACCGTCCATGGAGCCGAAAAAAAAGTCGGCTTCCTGTGCAATGACAGAACGGCGGCGGCGCGCGTCTTCTTCGCCGATCAAGCCCGCGTTCAAGTCGGCGTCAATGGCCATCTGTTTGCCGGGCATGGCGTCCAGGGTAAACCGTGCGCTCACTTCGGCGATCCGGCCCGCACCCTTGGTCACCACCACAAAGTTAATGATGGTCAGAATGACAAACGAGACGATACCGACGGTGAGGTTGCCGCCAATCAGCACGTGACCAAATGCATCAATCACCTGTCCGGCTGCGCCTTCGCCGGTGTGGCCTTGCGTCAGTACCAGCTTGGTCGAGGCCACGTTGAGCGACAGCCGCAACAGCGTGGTAAACAACAGCACGGTGGGGAAGGCCGAGAATTCCAGCGGCTCGCGCGTGTACAGGCCCACCATCAACACCACCACCGACATGGCGATATTGAAGGTAAAGAACATATCGAGTGCAAACGGCGGCAGCGGCAAAATCATCATGCCCAGCACCATCAGGACCAGCGCAGGGCCAGCCAGTCGGGTGAGGTTGATGTTACGCCACATGGTAAGACCGGGATTTCATGTTTCAGCTAGTCCGTTAAGCAGTCGTCGCTTCGGGGTCCAGTTCAGTCGGGACCGGTAAATCGTCGTTCAGGGTGGGTTCTGTGCCGCCCGTGCGTTTCCAGTTTTTTTAAGCTGGTAGATATAAGCCAGCACTTCGGCTGCGGCAGTATACAGGGCAGCCGGGATTTCCTCGTCCAGATCAGTATGGTGGTACAAGGCCCGCGCAAACGGCGGGGTGCGGATGACGGTGACATTGCTTTCGCGGGCCAGATCAATAATGCGTTCCGCCAACAGATAAGAGCCTTTGGCCACCACTTTGGGTGCCCGCATACGCTCGTTGTATTGCAAGGCGACGGCATAGTGGGTCGGGTTGGTGACCACGACATCGGCCTTGGGGATTTGCTGCATCATGCGCCGTCGCGCGGCCTGGCGTTGCATCTGGCGGATACGCGCCTTGATTTGCGGATCGCCGTCGGATTCTTTGGATTCCTGCTTGGCCTCTTCTTTGGTCATGCGCAGCTTTTTTTTGTAGTAGTCCCACAGCTGATAAGGCACGTCGATCGCGGCAATCAAGCCCATCGAGCCGATCACC
This sequence comes from Silvimonas sp. JCM 19000, assembly GCA_001313065.1. Next base: position 4,609 of record BBFD01000237.1, on the reverse strand, counting down.
AGCAACAGCGTGTAGCGCACCATCTCCAGCACATAGGCCATGCTCACTTCAGTCGGCATGACGATCAATTGCAGAAACTGATCTTTTTTCGCGCCACAGCACGGTAACCGCTACGCCGCCGATCAAGCCGGTCTTGAGGATGGCTTTGCCGGCCTCGACCAACGCCCGGACCGAAAACATGCGGCCGATGCCGCTGGCCGGATTGAGCCGACCAAAGTTGGGGGCAAAAGCGGTGCCGGTAAACAAAAAAGCCGCCAATGGCCATGGGGCTGATCAAGCAACCGCTACGCAGGCGCCTGCAATCGGCAAAAACGCAAACAGCGCTTGCTGACCGGCGGCCATGAAATGGATAAACATCTGTTGCGGATCAGCACCGTGGCGTGGTTAAACGTCAGCTCGCGACGGCAGATCTGTTCGATGGCGATGGCCAGCTTGGGGCCGAGCGCCACCATGGCCAGCATGCCGGTAATCATGATGGCGAAGGAACCCAGCTCCTGTGAACGCGGAACCTGGCCTTTCTGTCGCGCCTCTTCCAGGCGCTTGCCAGAGGCGGGTTCTGTTTTTTTCTGCATCTGAATCTTCAGCCATGGCGCCTCCTTCCCGCGTAATGCTGCGCAGTCTACCACGCGGGTTTGCGCGCTCAGAACAGTCCGAGGTGATGGGCGCGTGGGCGCGCTGGCGTGGCCTGGCATTGCTTTTGCTTCTCTAAGGCAAAACCATGTTTTCAGGAAGATTCCGATGGCCGCCGCCAATGCGATCAACAGCTTTGCCGCCACCCCCAGCCCAGGCAGCTCCAGTAATGCGTCCGCGTCCAGCAAATCAAGCGGCAGCGACCAGAGTTTCAGTGCTTCGCTGGCCGACGCCAGGCAGATCGTGCACATGCAACATGCGCAAGACAGCAACGCCCAGAACAGCAACAAGCAAAGCGATGCGGGCAGCGATGACGCCAAGGCGGCCGGTAATTCCAGCCCCATCAACGACGCCAGCAAAGATGCGGGCGGCGCCACCGATACCGCTCAAACCGTGGCGCCGTGGCTGGCTTTGCTGCAAGCGCAACTGGCCCAGCAAGCTGCGCCACTGACCACGCCAACTGACGCCAGCGCGTCGGCACAGCAGATCAGCGATGTGCTGGATGCCAGCAAGGCCAACGCAGCCAGTACCGCCAGCAACAGCAAAACACTGAGCGCCTTGCTGGCGGCGCAGAAGGAGGGCAGCGGCAAGGCGGATGCCAAAGACAAGGCCAGCGATCTGCTCAAGGCCTTGCAAGCCGACGGCGGCAAACAGGCGGCAACGACGGCGGATCTTGCCGCTGACGGCAAAGATTTGCCGCTGACGCTGGGCGCTGGCGATAAAAAAAATTCTGACGCCGCTGACACTGATGGCCAGGCGGATGCCAGTGCCCTGGCGGCGCTGACCAGCGGCACCCGCACAAGTACGCACGCCACCGAGACCCAGGCCACGCCGACCACGCGTACTGTCGCTGAACCGGTAGGCTCGGATAAATGGGGTGCCGCAGTGGCGCAGCAGGTGTCCATCATGGTGGGCAAGCAAGAGCAGCATATGGAAATGCAGCTGAACCCGCCTAACCTGGGCCCGATGGAGGTCAAGTTGTCGATGGCGCAGGATCAGCCAGCGTGATCTTTACTTCGCAACACGCCAATGTGCGCGAAGCATTGGCCGCCGCCACGCCCAAACTGACTGCCTTGCTGGCCGATCAGGGTATTACGCTGACCAATGTGCAGGTGGCTTCGGATACGCTGAATCAGCAGGCGCAACAACAGGCGCAGCAGCAACAGCAATCTGGCAACCAGCGCCGTAATAGCGGTGTGTTTGGCAATAGCGACGACACGACCACGGTGACGCGGCTGACTGATGTCAAAATCCCGGTGGCGCGCTCCGGGCTGAATCTGTTTGTGTGATCGGCATCGGGTGGGCCTTTGAACCCACCCGCCAAAGCCGCTAGCCGATGGCCAATCGTGCTGAGCTTTGCACGGCGTGGCGGGCTATGCCTTGCGGCTGTGGTTAATTGCTGACAAATCCGCACGCATATTCTCAAATAACCATCCTTATCCTTTGTTTTGCTTGAGTTTGTGATATATAAACCAAGCGAATGCATGCCGATTTTGCGCCGCCCGTGTCACCCGACCCTTAGCTCGGGTATGATGGCGCCCCGACGCCCAGGAGCACGCCTGGCTTGGCTTTACAGCGGGGTGGGCAAGATAATCTGGCGCAAAGGTCGTAATGACCCATTCGCCCCGGTTAGTGCCGGGGCGTTTGCATGTCACTGTCATTCTCGTGCGAGGAATTTATGTCTGATGCAGCGCCCGCCAAGGGCAAAAAACAAGGTCATGTTGTTTGTGATCATTGGTGTGGTTTTGCTGATCGTGCTGATTGGCGGTGGGGTTGCGGCATTCTTGATGATGCATAACAGCGATAGCGCTGACGGTGGCGATGCGGCGGGCACTGAAACCCAGGTCAAAGAAGCCAAGGCCAAAAAAAGAAAAAATCGAAGAAGAAAGAAGACGCGCCGCCCATCTTCGAAAAGCTGTCGCAATTTACGGTTAACCTGAATTCCGGCGATACCGACGTCATGCTGCAGACCGACATTACGGTGCAGGTGGCCGACGCCGAGACCCAGGAAAAAAACTGAAGAGCTATCTGCCGCAGATTCAGGGCGATGTAAACAAACTGTTGCGCAGCAAGACGCCCGAAGATGTGCGCGCAGCGGATGGCACCGACAAACTGGGCCGCGAAATCCGTGCTGTGATCAACAAGATTCTGGGTATTACCAGCGACGACGAAGGCGTGCTGTCGGTGAACTTCACCACCTTTATCGTGCAATAACATTGGTGGAACGCAGGCGTCGGCTCCGGCCGTCGCCTTGCGCTATCCGGCCAGGCCGTACATAAAAAAAGCAAAGCGATCAAAATTAATACAATGAATTACACGACCTGGAGCCCGGCGCAGTTTGCAGGTATCCTGGACGTCAGATTCAACTCTTTTTTCTGCCGGCATCAGCCGCAGAAAAATCCAGCCCACAGCACTAGAGAACATGTAATTCCAGGCGATGGCAGACGATATTCTTTCCCAGGAAGAAGTCGATGCGCTGCTACGCGGCGTCACCGGCGAGGAAGAAAGCGTTGAGGAAAACCTCGACGCCGGCGCCGTACGTGCATACGACATCGGCCGCCAGGAACGCATTGTGCGCGGGCGTATGCCCACGCTCGAAATCATCAATGAACGCTTTGCGCGGAATTTGCGCGTGGCGTTATTCAACTTCATGCGCCGCAACGCCGAGATCTCGGTGGGCCCGGTGCGTGTGCAGAAATATTCCGAATTCATCCGCAATCTGGTGGTGCCCACCAACCTGAACCTGATCCACATGAAGCCGTTACGCGGCACCGGGCTGTTTATTTTTTGACCCCGACTTTGTGTTTCTGGTGGTGGATAACCTGTTTGGCTCGGATGGCCGCTACCACGTGCGCGTGGAAGGGCGGGACTTTACTCCGACCGAACAGCGCATCATCCAGCGCTTGCTGGAAGTGGTGTTCGAGGAATACCAGAAAGCATGGAAGCCCGTGTTCGAATGCGAGTTTGCCTATGTGCGCTCCGAGATGAACACGCAGTTTGCCAATATCGCCACGCCCACCGAGGTGGTGGTGGCATATACATTCAAGATCGAACTGGGCGCAGGCGGCGGTGATTTCCACGTGTGCCTGCCGTACTCGATGATCGAGCCGATCCGCGATTTGCTGTACAGCTCGATGCAGGCCGACCGCATCGAAGCCGACAACCGCTGGCTTAATCTGATGCAGAAGCAGGTGCAGAACGCGGAGGTAGATCTGGTGGCAACGCTCGGCAATACCGATGTGACACTGGGCGAAATCCTTAACCTGAAAGCCGGTGATGTGATCTCGCTGGAGATTCCGCAAGCGATCATGGCCGAGGTGGATGGCGTGCCGGTGCTGGAATGCAACTATGGTATTCTCAACGGCCAATACGCCCTCAAGGTCAACAAGATATTAAACGGGCCTGAATCCGCCGCTGCGGCGGAAGATGCAAACCGTGGAGACGCCAATGGCTGACGAGCCACAAGAAGAAGGTCTGGACGATTGGGCCGCCGCCCTGGCTGAGCAAGCGAGGCTGATGCCCGCGCCGCCGCGCAAGAACAGGCGGCCGCTGCGCCTGCACCCAATGTGCAGGCGGCTGATATTTTCCAGCGCTTTGATACCGGTGCGGTGCCGCCCGGTGCGCCCAACAATATCGACATGATTCTCGATATCCCGGTCACGCTGACCGTGGAATTGGGCCGGACCAAAATCGCCATCCGCAGCTTGCTGCAACTGGCACAAGGTTCGGTGGTGGAACTCGACGGCCTGGCCGGCGAGCCGATGGATGTGCTGGTCAACGGTTGCCTGATCGCGCAAGGCGAAGTGGTGGTGGTCAACGACAAGTTCGGTATCCGCCTCACCGACATCATTACTCCGGCGGAACGCATCCGCCGCCTGCACAAGTAAGCTGCATGCTCCGCCGACTGCAGCCAGCCACCGCGCTGGCTTTTGTGTTTATCACGGCCAGCCCGCTGGGCCACGCACTGGGTTCGGCTTCG
>BBFD01000236.1 GCA_001313065.1 Silvimonas sp. JCM 19000 | reverse complement strand
TCCCATTCGGCGTCGCCCGGCGCATGATGACTTTCGACGCGCAGGCAGGCGCGTCATCTCCGTGTTTGTCTGGTTGGATATTTGGGCCCGCTTCGTTTGAAGCGGGCTTTTTTCTTTTTTCCGGGCGCGGTCTTCTATGGCCGCGCGACGGCGGCGCGGCCGGACGGCGGACTATTTCTTTCTAGAAAATAATTATGACAGACATCTTTCCGACAGACGCAAGACAGTAAACGCAAACTTGTCCGATACTGAGTTGCAACGGGCGCCTGCCTGTCCGTTATGCGACCGGCCGCAGCGGGCCTTTGGCACGTCGCCGTGCATTTAAAGCATGCGCAAGCGATCTCGTCGGCCCGGTCAGCCTTTATCAGCCTCTGACCCGGAACAGCCAATATGAGAACCAGCCTCAAGCTCATCCTCCTTACGCTTTCGGCGTTGCCCGCATGGGCAAGTGCGAAGACGCTCAACGATCGCGGCGTGAGCATCACCTACAGCGACAATATGACGATTACGTCGCCGCATTGGTCCGCCTTGTCCACAGGTGTTTATCGAGGGCCCGATAATGTGGGCTATCCCTATGTTGAATCCCGCGTGGGCGCCTATGTCATCGTTGATCCCGTGGCGAGTGGAGACGATGTTTCGGCCACCTACTCGGTGACGTTCAACCTGCAACCGGGCTGGATGATCGAAGAGGTAGACTTGGTGATTTCTGGCTCTGTGAGCGGCAGCAGCGTTCCGACCGTCATCGGGAACCCGACGACGGTACAGACGGGGTCAGCCACCTCGTATGACAAAATCCAGCCGTGGTTTGCCACAAGCACTCAGCCGGGCAATCCCGATCAGGTCAACTGGGAATCCTGGGTGGCCCTCGATTCAACGCCTGCGCCGCCGTCAACCGGATACACCTCGGAGACGGCGACCATCGTACTGAACTGGAGCGGCACCAATCAGAACATCAGTTTTAACAACACTAACTTTGGCATTAATTTGATCAAGTTCGGCAATCCAATCGGCACCCTGCCGCCGGTTCCGGAACCGGAGACCTGGGCTTGATGGGCTTGGGTGTGATTGGACTCATCGCGCGGCAACGCAAGCAAAAAAAGCCGCCCACGATTGATATGCCCCGGCGGATTTAAGCGAGTCCCGCTTCGCATGAAGCGGGCCTTCTTCTTGAGCGCTATGCGGCCGATCAGCAAGTCACTGCTTCGAGCATGCTGCATTCGTGGCTGCGCGAAGGATTGCGGATTGCATCACGGGTCAAGGCATTGATATCTGCGCCCATTTGCGTGCTATAGCCCTGCAGCAAAGCCACGGTGGCTTCTGAATGCGAAAACGTTTTGCGCAGCCCGAGGTCGATCAGCTTCTCCAGCGCCGTGTCGCCTTTGCGCGTGACGATGGCAAACGGCTCCACCGATAACGACGTACCCATGCTGAAATCCGCCGCCTGCATATGGTTGGACTTGATGGCGCCCAGGATCAGATTCTCCGCATCGACATAGGCTGCGGCCTTGCCGCTGGCCACGGCCTCCACGCCATGCGCCGCATCCGGCACTTGCAGCAAGCGGGCGCCGCCCAGCATTCTGGAAATCAACTCGGCATGGCTGGAGCCCGTCTGTACCGCCAAAGTGCGGCCGTTCATGCTCGACAGGTTAAGTGGGCCGGTCTTCTTAAGACTGACCAGGCGCGAGGTGGTGATATAAGTCGCCAACGAAAAAATCTGCCTGCTTCATCCGTTCCAGCGTCACTGTGGTCGAACCACACTCCATATCTATGGCCTGCTGGTCCAGCAACTGAAACCGTGTCTGCACCGTCACCGGCACATAGGTAATCTTGATTGGCTTATGCACGGCCGGGCTGATCTGCTCCGTGACGATTTTTTTCACACAGCGCCACCATAAAGCCCGTCGGGGTGCCGTCCGCCGACCACGACAGCGGCATGGATGAACTCCGGTAGCCGATCTTGATTTCACCGCTGCTTTTAATCCGGTCCAGCGTATCGGCGTGGCCAATTGCGGGAGCGAGGCAAACAGCCACGGCCAGTATGGAAGCTACGGTTTTGCTTATGCCCATCAATCAATGCTCCTGCTGCAATTTTCTGTAATAAATAAACGGAATCACACGAATATCCGCATCCAATGCGCCGCCAGGGGCGGCCCGCGCCTGCCGCACCAAGCCGTATAAGCCATTGAGCACATTGGATTTTGGGGTCGAATGATAACGTTAGCCGCCAGACCGTTGCCACCGACCAGATCAAACCATGGCGGGCCGTTTTGTGCTTAGGGCCGACGCGTATGCGGGCCATTGATGCTAGAAGGCGGTGACGGCAACCAGCCAGCCGTACAAATCGCCCATCCGTCCGGCGATCAGCAGATAAAAGGGCGACTGAAATTTTTGCGGGATGCGGTCGCAGTGATCCAGTTGGTCAGCATCCCAAGCAAGCGGGTGCTGCTGGACCAACCCCAGGAGCGGTCCCCAGGCATCGACCTGGCTGCCATGCGCCCCGGCCAGGCGCATGATGACTTCCGACGCGCAGGCAGGCGCGTCATCTCCGTGTTTGTCTGGTTGGATATTTGGCCCGCTTCGAATGAAGCGGGCTTTTTTTTCTTGCGCGATGCCCCAGCGCGGGCGGCACTTGCGCCGCAGCGCAAGCAGGTGCGGGCGTAGCCTCAAGCTCAGGGCTTGTCCATAAATTGCTGGATGCTCGTTGCGTTTTGTTGCCGCCTCTGATCAAGCCGCGCTTGCAAATTGCGCGCCCGCTGCAGCACGTCGAAGACTTTGCCTTCAGTGTGTTGAAGTGATCCAGATCGGCTTGATCCATAAAAAACCAGATGCGGCTTGCCGTCTGTACTCATCGCATAACGCCCGTCAGCGCCGTCCATAAAATCAACAAAATCCAGAACCACATCAAGGCAGTCCTGATCGTTCCGCGGAATGGCCAGGATTTGCTTGGCATCGACTTCATTGGCGCGGTCATAGCCCTTCAGGAACGCTGCGGCCACGGGGCGCAGGTCCGGGCCGTCTACGATCGCCTTCATGCGCGCCGCGCTGCCCTGCAGCAACTCGGAAATCCGGCGTGCATACAGATCCAGCGCGGTCTGCCAGCGCGCCAGTATTTCGCGCATGTCGTCGCGCGCCTGCGGCGAGCTCAACTGCGCAGGGTTACCCAGAAATTGCTGCACTCGCTCCGCCTGCACCGCTTGTGTGTATTCCGTGTGCATAGCACGAATGCGGGCATTCTCTTCTGCGATTTCTACAACCACCGGCTCCAGCGGCCCTATCTGCGCCGCACGCACGTCTGCCACCGAAGGCGGATTGCCTGATTAATACGCTGCAACACGGGTAATGCTTTGCGTACCGATGCATCCAGTTCTGCCCGTGAGGGCGGTGGTGTGGCAGCGGCGGTATTTGCCAGGCCCAGCATCAGCAGCGCACTGATCAAAACCAGTTTGATGCCGCTTGCTAGCAGAGGGGACGGTCGAACATTGAATCGGGTTACCAGCGGGTGCATTGCGCGTTCCGGATATCAAAATGTAGTTATTGGTGGCTTAAACCTGGCAAAGCGGAAATTTAGCATGATGCGGACGGCATAAAGCGCAAAGCCATGCCGATATGGCATCGATACAACGCCGATACATTTGCCCGCGCCGCCACCCGCCGCAGCCCACCGCAAAACTTCAGCACCATGATCAAGGTGGTTTCAATACCAGCATAAACACTGGTCTGTTTAAGCCTGCATGGCGGGTTTAAGGTGTCCGCACCCACCACGGAGCCCACACCATGAGCACTCAAGCCAACCACGACCAACAAGTCACCCAACAATTTGATCCCGTCGCCAGTGCTATCTGACCAGCGCCGTACATGCGCAAGGTGAAGATCTGCAATGCCTGGCTGGCGTGGCCGAGCAGCAAAAAAAACCGGCGCAGGCGCTGGATATCGGCTGTGGCGCCGGGCACGCTGCATTTACCATCGCGCCGTTTTGCGGCCAGGTGATTGCCAGCGATATCACACCCGGCATGCTGGCCACCGTGGCCGAAGCGGCCGCCGCGCGCGGATTCAACAATCTGATTACGCAACAAGCGGCCTCGCAGTCGCTGCCATTTGCTGATGCCCAGTTTGATCTGGTCTGTAGCCGTTACAGCGCGCATCACTGGTCCGATATCCCGGCCGCATTGCGCGAGGCACGGCGCGTCATCAAAGCAGATGGCCAGTTTGTAATGATGGATATTCTTGGCCCGGCCAGCCCGGTGTGCGATACCCATTTGCAAGCGATTGAATTGCTGCGCGACCCCAGCCACGTGCGCGATCTGAGCGAAGCCGAATGGCGCGCCGCCGTCACCGCCGCTGGCTTTGCAGTGACCGGCTTTCGGGTGCGCCGGGTGCGGCTGGAATTTGCCTCGTGGATTGCCCGCATGCGCACGCCCGAGGTATACGTCAATGCCATCCGTACGCTGTTGCAAGGCGCGTCGCCCGAGGTCAAAGCGTATCTGCAATTAGAAGACGACCTGAGCTTTAGCCCGGAAAGCATGGTGTTGCTGGCGCGCCCGGTTTAAGCCGCTTGCCCGACCTGGCCGCAGCCGATTACGCTGCGGCTTCTTTCTTTTTTTGCAGAATGCGTTTATGCGCTTACTGGTTAGCTTGCTGCTGTTGGTTTTATCGGGCTGTGCCGTGGTCGATTCGCATCATCTGATTGCGCGCGAACTCAGTCGCCAGCTTGCCCCCGGCACGCCCGCCCCGCAGATGACCCCCCGCCCTGCGCCAGGCCGCCTTCGATCAGGTCTGGACCACATTGCGCGACGATTACGTCGACCCGAAATTGCATGGGCTGGACTGGAAAGCGGTGCGCACGCGTTACCAGCCGTTGGCGCTCGATGCGGCCAGCGATGAAGATTTCTGGAAAACACTCAACCGCATGGCGGGCGAGCTGAACGATGCGCATACGCGCGTGGAAACGCCGGCGCAGTACGCCGAAATCCGCCAGCAGCAAGCCGCCGGGCTGGGCATTGGCGTGCAGATGATCGATGGGCATTTTGTGATACGCGGCGTCTCCCCGGTGACACAAGCGGCGCTGTTGGGCGTGCGCGCGGGCGACCGCCTCGAGCAGGTTGATGGCGAGCCGGCCGACGCCTGGTGGCAGCGCACGCTGGCCAATACCCGCGGCGGTTCCACGCCGTGGACGCGCATCATTTACGCCGAACGCGAGTTGAATGCGCCCACCCTGGGCAAAACGCGCACGCTGGCGTTGCAGCGGCCGGATGGCTCGCATTACCAGGTGACTTTGCGCAACGAAGAATCCGAAGCGCCGCCCTGGTTAATCCATCACAAGTTGGCCAATGGCGTGGTGTATCTGCGCTTTTCCGGCTTTGAGCGCGGCTTACGCCCACGGTTGATGGAGCAACTGGATAAGGCCGTCGACGCGCCTGGCGTGATTATCGATTTGCGTAGCAATGGCGGCGGCGATGCGGCCATGGCCATGGATTTGCTCGGCCGCTTTATCAGCACGCCGCAGGCGGGTGGACATGTAATCACGCGCAACGGCGGCTCGGTGCGTTTGTTTGGTTTCAGCCTGTGGGACGCCGACCCGGTGTTACATCCGCTCGGCAAAACGGTAACCGCACCGTTGGCGATTTTAACGGACCTGCGCTCGGCCAGCGCGTCCGAGCTGGTGGCGGGCGCGGCGCAAGCATAGGCCGGGCTCAGATATTCGGCAGTACCAGTTGCGGCTGCTTGTTGGGATTTATGGGCTACGACCCGCTGCCGGGTGGTGGCGCATTGGCCTATTCCGAAATCGATATGACTTTGCCCGGCGGCAAACGCATTGAAGGCGTCGGCGTCATCCCGAATCAGACCGCCATTCCCACCGCACAAGACATTGAGCGCCACAACGATGTGGCGCTGAATGCAGCTTTGGCGTGGTTGGCCACGCAAAAGCCGAGGTAGCAAATCGCGCACGCACCCCACGCGCGCTCCACCGCATAGGGTGGGTCTCGACCCACCACTCAAAGCCATTTCCAGGCACTGCTATCCTGGCAAGCCACTTTGAATGGTGGGTCACGACCCACCCTATCCGCAGCTTGCTGCTTGACCGTAGGGCGCGTTACCCCGCAGCAGTCCACGGGCTGGCGCTTAGGCCGAGCGCACCACGTCGTTGGTCATGTTACGCAGCACGCGCAGTGCGGCATCGGCCTGGCGGG
>BBFD01000235.1 GCA_001313065.1 Silvimonas sp. JCM 19000 | reverse complement strand
CCGGGCCTGGCGTACAGGCCGTAGCGGGCAGGCTGGCCGCGCTGGCCAGCAGAAATATCAATGCAATCATGCTGTAATCCGCAACAAGGTTTTCTAGTATGGGCATACCACCGAACGCGGCAGGAGCCCGTTATGACAGAAGCAGCAGAACCGACCTCACAGAATGCAGACGGACTGTTCGAGCCGTTTGATGTGGCGCAAGTGCGCTGGTGCAGCATCGCCATGGTCTGCGCTTTGGCATGGATTATCGCCATCTGAGTAGCTACGGCGGGGGCAGCCAGATCAGCGTGTCGCTGGAAACCTTGCCGCCCGGGCGCCAGGCCAACCCCGCGCATTATCACCTGCTGGAAGAAGAACACGTATTGATCCTTGAGGCAGTCTCACCTTGCGCCTGGGCGACGCCCGTTATGTGATGACGCCGGATCACTATGTGTGTTTTCCGGCCGGGCAAAAGGCGGGCCATGCGCTGATCAACCACACCGAGCAACCCTGTCGCTATCTGGTCTGGGGCACGCCGCATCCGCATGATGTGGCCATCCATACGGACAACGGCTTTGTGCAAGTCAAACTGACCGGACGTGGCTATGCCGACAGCGTGGTGCCCGGCTACTGGGATGGCGAAGACGTCGACACGCCCGCACAGCCTTAGGCTACGGCGGCAGGCGGGCCCGGTTTATATATTGGTCCCGGCCTCAGCGTCGTCGTGGCTGTTGTGGCCTTGCTGCAGACGAGTGCGGACAAAGTTGACGTGCTCGCGCAGCACATAAAATGCATCGGCGTGCGCCAGCGGCATTTTCAAGCGGTTGACGGCGTTTTCGATCTGGTCGAGCTGGCGTAGCAAGGCCTCGCGCTCTGCCCCCACCGCATTGGCCATCGCGCCTCGTTCAATGGCAATCAGCGCGCCGTACCAGCGATAAATGCGCGAGCGCACGCGCCAGCGGTACAGCGCGGGCAAAGCGCGCAGCGTGGGTATGATCAGCACCGCCAACGGCAGCAGCAAGACCAGCATGCGATCGGCCAGACTGGCCAGCCAGAACGGCAGCGCGCGATAGAAAAAAACCCTTTGCCCGATTTGTAATAGCGCGCGGCGTCTTCGCTGATGCGGTATTCATGGGCCACCGTTGGGAAACTCGCCCGCATGCTGCAACAAGCCTGATTTGCCATGAACTTCTTGCGCGGCCTCGATCAACAAATCCGAAATCGCCGGATGCAGGCTGGCGCGCGCCACTAATTCCACCATCGGGCTGACCAGATGCACCGTATCGGGCGGAATGTTCTGGCCCAGATCCAGCACGCCAGCGGCAGATCAATTTCGTTGAGATAGCGAAAGCGCCGGGTATAAGCCGCAGCCTGGCTGAAATCGAGCATCGCAATGCCCGGCGTTTTGAACAGCCGCACCATGGTGTTACGCGCCGTCGAATCGCCATTAAGGATGACCGCGTCTACCGTGCCATCCACCAGTTGCCTGGCTGCGTCTTCGCCATCCATAGGCAATAGCGTGGTCGGGCCGCCGGGCGTAATGCCGTTGGCCTTGAGCAAATCCAGCGCCAGCACGCGCGTGCCGCTGCCCACCTGGCCGATGGCGATGCGCTTGCCGGCAAATTGTGACAAGCGCGATACGCCTTCGCCGCGATACAGCACGATCACCGGCGCATAAAACATGCTGCCGAGTGACATCAAGCGCGAAGTATCCAGGCCTTGTGCGACGCCGCCTTGCACCAGCGCGATATCAACGTGCTGGCTTGGGTCGAGCAGGCGCCTGAGGTTTTGCAGCGAGCCATCGGACGGCAGGATTTTCAGCGTAATGCCATTGCGCGCCAGGATTTCTTTATAAGCCTGCGCAGCGGGCAAAAAAAACGAGCTGTCCTGCGCCCCGGCGCTGATAACCAGGGTGCGCGGCGGGGCAGGCTCGACCAGCCAGAACAGGGTGGCGAGGGCCAGCAATATAATCGCGACTATGCCACCCCATAACATCCACAAATCGCGGCGCGGAATGACCAGGCGGCCTTGCTCCAGATGCGGCTGTGGCCGCGGCGTGTGCTGCATGCTGCTCCTTTATAAAACCGAGCCGATGACGTCGACGATCAAGATCTTGACGATGGTCATGGCCGGAAAAATCATCGCGTAACGCACATCAGGCTGGTCGGTGGGCGTCAGTTTGTTGCAATAGGCCAGGATGGCCGGATTGCCGCAGGCACCCGCCACAATACCGGCGAGCTCGTCGTAGGGCAGCTTGTACACAAATATGCCAACAGCAGCACCGGCAGCGCCAACGCCAGCAACACGATTGCACCAGGCCCAGCATCAGCAGGCCGGTGTCGGCGATGGTGGCGGCGAACTTGGGCCCGGACGACATCCCGACTTGCGCCAGAAACAGCGTCAGGCCCAGGTTGCGTAACACCATATTGGCCGACAGCGGCATGGTCCAGTTAATGCCACGGGTGCGGCGCACGATGCCCAGCAGCAGCGCCACAATCAACACCCCGCAGACACCGACCGCCAGTTTGCCGATCACCGGCATGGGAATCTGGATGGCGCCCAGCAAAAAAGCCCAATGCCATACCCAGGCCAATCGAGATATAGCTGAACTCCGCCGTGCCTTTGATCGAGTCGCCGAAGTACTTGCGCAAGGTGGCAAATTGGTCACGCTGCGCCAGCATGCCGATGCGGTCACCAAACTCGATGACGGCATCCGGGTTGGGCATGATGTTGGTATCGCCGCGGCGCAACTGCGTAATGACGACGCCAGGCCCACCAGGCACATCCAGATCGCCCAAGGCGCGCCCGACTATACCCGGGCGTGAAGCAAACACGCGCAGATAATCGAGGTCGGTGCGGTCGCGGATCAAGCGCCCTGGCGTGAGCTCGCCAAGGATGGCGCTGACTTGCTGCAACACGTTGGCGTTGCTGACCACCAACAGCACACCGTCGCCCGCTTGCGCACCAGCTCGGGCGCTGCTGGCTTGTTGTGGTGGCCGGTTCGCAGGGCGACGATTTGCGCATCGGAGGGCAAGGCGGCGGTGATCTCGGCCAGTGTTTTGCCGACCAGATCGGGGTTGTGCAAGGTGACTTCCAATGCGCGTGCGCCGGTGGGGGCGGCAGCGTCGATTTTCGGCTTGAGCAGCAGAAACGCGATATACAACAGCAGAATCGGCCCGGCCACGCCAAAGGGATAAGAGATGGAATAGCCGACCGCGGCATCATCATTACCCAGCGTGGCGATGGTGGCCTGCAACGACGCCGTGCTGGTACCGGCACCGGCAAACAGGCCGAGGCATAGCCGAGTTTGATGCCGGTGAATTTCTGGATCAGCAAAGTCACCAGCGCCGCGCAGACCACGCCGATAATCGCCAATAGATTGGCCCGGCGCCCGGCCACGCTGGTCAGGCCCAGCAAGAACTGGCCGCCATATTGTATGCCCACGGTATACAAAAAACAGCGCCAGCGAGTGTGCCTATCATCGGGGCGGGCGCAGCTTTGGGCACTAGCCAACCCACCGCCAAAGCCACGAATAACACCGCACCTACACCCAGTGAAAAGCCTTTGATATTGAGTTCACCGGCCAGGTGGCCCAGTGCGATGGTCAGAAACATCACCATCAACGGTTGTTGTTCCAGAAATGCCTTGATGACTTCCATAGCCGTCCTTGTCAGATGCGGGCCCGCTGCGCCCGCCTCTTAATATAGTGGGCGCATTGCGATCTAACCGGACAGAACGGGGCAGGGAATCGGGCCTGGCTTAAACCAGGGTGTGGACCAGTTGGGTGAGCTGAAAAAAATCATCCCGGCCAGACCCAGCGCCACGGTGATCAGCGCGCCGAACAGTATGCGGAAATCACTTTTGATTTCGTGCTGGATGGCGATAAAGCGATCGTCGACGCGATCAAAGCGTTTTTCCATATAGTCTTCCAGCCGATCAAAACGCTGGTCGACTTTGTCGAAACGACGATCTACCTCGGATAAGCGCTGATCGATACTGGCCAGGCGTAGATCGATGCCATCCATGCGTAGGTCGATGCTGTTCAAGCGTAGCTCTATGTGGTTCAAGCGCTGATACACCTCTGCGAATTGATGCTCCACCGCTGTGAACTGACCGCGTATGCCAGAAAAAATCCAGAGCAACTCACAGTGGCGGCAGTCGCCATCAGAGCCGCTGTGTACCACCAGGCTGTGGCGGCGTATATCGCGTCTTCGGCGGCCGGGTCTACGGCGAGGGGCATGATGCGATCCTTGTGATTGAGTGCAGCCAGCTTGCGCCAAATGCTTGCCGTCAGCAAAGGATTTCACCCTCAAAAAATTGAGCCAGATCAATCCTGAAATTTCTGAGAATGCTTAATAAATTCAGTCACTTCGAGAATGAACTTCTGGTCGTCATACACCTCGCCATGCAGCGGCACGGCGCCAGCTAGTCGTGCCGCCAGCACAAAGCCATGGCGACGTAAAAGCTGTTCTGAAGCGACGTTTCCAGCCGTCACCCACGCCTGCAGCGTATGCAGTCCGCAGTGCTCGAAGGCAAAAGCGATGACTGCCGCCGTCGCCTCGCTGGCGTAGCCCTTGCCCTGCCATTGCGGCAGCAGCAAATAGCCCAGGTCCGCCATTCCGGACTGCTGGATTTGCATGCCATGCACACCGATCGTTGCGCCGCTGGTTTTGAGTTGCATGACCAGGGTAAGCCAGTGCCGTGACTGTGCTGTCCATGGTGGCAGCCGGCTGGAAAACCTGGCATCCAGATGGTGATCGGATTGTGGATCGGCCACGTAACGCATCACCTCCGGATTGCGGTGCAGGGCAAAAAAACAGGGCGCGGTCCGCCGCAGTCAGCTGGCGTAGCACCAGGCGCTGCGTTTCGAGCTGGATGGGGGCATGCATGGATCGGCTTTTCAGTGGGCGCTTGAATGAGCTGATTGTGGAGAAATTCGGGCCATAAGCAAACTTTGATTTAGTGCAGATTGGCACTATTCACGTGTCGCCAATGCGCCTTGAATTTGCCGGAGTGGTTTCGATGAGTAATGAATCTGTGGCCTGGAAGCAGCGTGTTTATCCACGCGGCTGGTGTTTCTGGTAATCGGTGTCGCCACCGCATGTTGGGCGGTGATGGTGCCGTACGCCAAGATCCGGCTGCAACTGGACGACGCGCAACTGGGCAGCATATTGCTGGCGTTGGGCGGGGGCGCCATGGTGGCGATGCCGCTCACCGGGCATCTGATCAAACGCTGGGGCAGTGCGCAATTGATCCGCGTGGCGGGTGCTTTGCTGGTGGTGTCGATTCCGGCGCTGGCGCTGGCGCCCACACCATGGGCGCTGGCGGTATTGCTGTTTATCTTTGGCGCGCAGCACGGTGTGCTGGATATCACCGTGAACAGCCAGGCCGTAGCCGTCGAAAACATCGCCGCACGGCCGTTGATGTCGTCGTTCCACGGCTTGTATTCGGCGGGAGGCCTGGTCGGCGGCGCTATCCTGGCGGCCCTGCTCAAGTCCGGCTTGTCGCTGGGCGTTTGTGCGGTGGCGGTGGGATTGTTATGCGCGATTGCTTGTGTCTGGAGTTACGCCGCGCTGATCCCGCATGGCCCGGCCGAGGCGGCCGAACACAAAACCCATCTGGCGTTCAATAACCGGGGCGTGGTGATTATTGGCGCGCTGTGCTTCTGCGCCTTTTTTTGACCGAGGGCGCGATGCTGGATTGGGGCGCCGTGTTTTTTGCGCTTTGAACGTGGCGTTGATGAAGCCAGTGCCGGCATTGGTTTCTCGGTGTTCTCGGTGGCAATGGCGGTGGGGCGGCTGACGGGCGATCGCATCATCAAGGCCTTTGGCCCGTTTCGCGTGGTGCTGGGCGGCAGCCTGGTCGCCGCCAGCGGCGTGCTGACCATCGTGCTGGCGCCGTTACCGGCCTTGAGCGTGGCAGGGTTTGTGTTGGTGGGCCTCGGCGCTTCCAATATCGTGCCGGTGTTGTTTGGCGCCGCCAGCCGCATGCCGGGCGTGCCCGCCAGCGTGGCGCTGCCCACTGCGGTGATGATGGGTTACACCGGCATCCTGCTCGGGCCGGCCCTGGTCGGCTATGCCGCACACGCGACGTCTTTGCCTCTGGCCTTTGGCGGCATCAGCCTGCTGATGCTGGCGATTACCGCCAATGCCTGGCGCGTGCGCAACACGGCGCATCCTGCCAATCAAGACGCCCCCACCGGCGCGC
>BBFD01000234.1 GCA_001313065.1 Silvimonas sp. JCM 19000 | reverse complement strand
GGCGGGCAGCGTGCCGCCCATCAACAGCGCGGGCAGCCCGATCAAGCAAACGGCAAGGCCCACGCCAACAGGCCGACATGGCTTTGCAGGGCAACAAACCATGGCGCCGCCAGACTGAACAACCACGTCGCCAGCATGCCGCTGATGCCGACGGCCAGTTCCAGCGCGGCATACAGCCACAAGGGGCGCGCGCTGCCATCGGCCCGTTTGCCCCATAAGGCCCCACCCGCAGCCAGCCCGAGGAAGAATGCGCTAACGCCGGTGGTAACGGCATACACATCCACCCCCACCACCAAGGCCAGCTGCTTGATCCACACCACCTGGTACACCAACGCGCTGAGGCCGGACAGCAATAACAGCGCGGCGAACAGCCATTCCAGCATGGCCGCGTGGTCACGCGCACGCGGCTTGACGGCGGCGGTTGTGCGCGCGATCTCCGGGCGGAGCTGGGGCGGCAAAGTGCGGGCAGAACGACGGGCCATCGGGTTTCCGGTATGGGTGGCTTATTGCTCGAACGGGTAAATGCGCGACCAGTCGTTCTTCATATCGACCACGATCCAGCCGCTGGGCTGGGCCAGATCGAGCGCTTTATCCAGCTTGCCACTGATGGATTTGCGGTCATAGGCAAACTCGCGCGTGGCATCGGTGTGATGAATGAGCACGCCCAGGCGTTTTTTTGCTGCTGCTCTGTGTGGTGTATTGCAGCATCTGCAAATCGCCGTCGGAATTACCAAACGCGATGATGGGTGCACGGCCGATATAACGGGCAATACCCACTGGCTTGCCGGGGCCGTCGTCGATGGTATCGATGTCCGGATCGCGCACAATCACCGCTTTGCATCGCGCAATTCAAAGTGGGTCTTGATGGTGCTGCCTATCACCTGCTCCGGGGGCACGCCATAGGTTTGCTCAGCAAACACGCGCATGAACTCGGCGCCACCGCCAGACACGATAAAGGTCTTGTAGCCGTTGGCACGCAAATAGCCGAGCATTTCCAGCATGGCTGATACACCAGCTCGTTATACGGCCGCTTGAAGCTGGATGCCTGGCGGTGCGCAGCCAGTCGGCCACGATGGCGTTGAACTGGTCCGCAGTCATGCCCGCATGCGTGGTCAGGATGATCTGACCGAGGGCTTTTTTTCGCCGCCTGCCAGTGCGGTTTTGTAATCGCCCTTGAGCAGCGAGGCGAACGGCTCTTTGGTAGCCCATTCCGGATGATCCGGTGCCATCGCCTTGATGCGATCAAAGGCAAAGGCGCCCTGGAAATACAGCGGCTGCTCAGTCCACAAAGTGCCGTCGTTATCGAACACGGCAATGCGCTCAGCGGGCGCAACAAAGTCGGGCGAGCCTTGCGTGGTGGTGGCCTGCACAAACGCGATGATGGCGCTGCGTGCAGCACTGTCTTTCCATGACGGCAGTACGCTATCGGCCCATGCCGATGCGCACAGACACAGACCCAACATAAGGGGCAGAAGCCGCTGTGCAATTCGTTGTGCCAGCTGTTGCATGTTGCGTTTCCTTGATGAAAGCGTGTGCCTTATCCTGGCTGATCACACCACGAAATCAATGTTTTTTCAGCCGCCCTGCCCAGTGCCGCCCGCCTTGCCTGTGCGGGCCAGCGAGGGCTCGCCGGGGTTGATTTCAAGCCAGCGTTGCGCAATCGCCTGGGCTCCCGCGCTGTCGTTGGCTTCGATGCGATAACGCACGGCGGTCATGGCGCTGTCGCGATGTTCGGGATGTTTTTGCATCACGGCATCGAGTTGGCGAATCGCGCCCTTGATGTCGCCGGTATCGTGCAAGGCGATGGCATAGACAAAGCCATACAGGCGTCGTCGGGCGACTTCTGCCATGCGGTTTGCAGCGAAGCCAGCGCCCCCACCCGATCGCCGGCACGGATTTGTGCCAGACCCAGTGCGTGGTACAGCAAGCCGGAGTCGGGATGTTTGACCAGCGCGCTTTGCAGCAAGGCCACGCTTTGCTGATCCTGCCCGGCGGCCGACAAATAATCGGCTTGCAGCGTAAGCGCGGCAAAAAAGTCCGGATTGAGCTTGAGCGCCTGCGCCAGCGCCTGTTGCGCGGCATCGTGCTGGCCCAGATCGCGATCGAGGCTGGCGAGATTGGTTTGCGCTTCGGCGCGCTCGGCCAGACTGGTCTGCACGGCCCGATATTCAGCGATGGCCTTGTCCCAGCGCGGACGATCCGCACCCAACTGATCGCGCACATCCACCAGCTGTCGTGCCGCACTGATGCGCACCTGCCGCACTGGATCAGTCAGCAAAGGCAGCAGCAAAGGCTGGCGTGCCTGCGGCGGCCACATGCCGCTGGCATCGACGGCAGCGGCGCGCACCAGTGGGTCGGCATCCTTCAGCGCCAAAGTCACCACGCGCGTGGTGGCATTGCCAGGATAGCGCGGGGCTTCTTCCAGCGCGGTGGCACGCCGGATGGGTGGAATGGTCGGATCGAGCACCAGCGTGCTCAGCAGATCGGCCGCGCCGATCTTGCCGTGGCGCAGGCTGGCCATCATTTCGCCAAAGCCGGGCGGATGGGTTTGCTTGCCAAACCAGCTTTCGATCTGTTTGGCCGCCCATTCTGGCGTCTTGTCTTTGTGGCATTCGTTGCAGGCATTCGGCGTGCCGAGTTCGCGGCTCAGGTCCGGCCGCGGAATGGTCAGCGCATGGTCATGGCGGAAATCAATTTCCATATAAAACTTGCCCGGCATATGGCAGGCCACGCAAGTCGCACCGGGGCTGCCTTTGGGATGGTGCGTGTGCTCGGGCGTGTCGTAATCCTTGGGCTGCAAAGTGGCGGTATCCAGACCGGGCCGCTGGATCGGGCCGCTGGAGTTATGACACTGCAAACACACCGCATTGCCCTGGGCGCGTAATTCGCCGGTATGCGGATTGTGGCAATCGACGCAGGTCACGCCTTTCATAAACATCTTGCTTTGCGCAAACGAGCCGGACTCAAAATCCTCGGCTTTGAAATGGCCGTCGACCTCATACAACTGCGACGTCAGCAAGCTCATCGAATAATCGTCGCCCAAGCGGTCTTGATGCTTGAACCCGTCATCGAGCGGCGCGCGGCGGGCATGGCAACGCGCGCAGGTTTCCAGCACCGTGGTCTGCGGCGCGTTCTTGAGCGGCACCTCAAACCCGGCGCCTTGATGGCTGATGTGGCGTTTTGGCGGCCCATTCCAGATGGTTGGAGGCCGGGCCATGACACGCCTGGCAACCCACACCGAGCGAATGCCAGGTGGATTTGAAACTGTCGTCCACAGCGCTGTAATTGCGCTTCATATTGGTGACGTGACATTCGACGCACATAAAGTTGGCGTTCTGCGCCGGACGGGTCCAGTGCAGCTCATCCGTGGCGGTGAGCTTGTCGTGCGGATACAGATGGAACCATTGTTTTTTTTATCGACATTCCACGCAATGCCCAAGGCCTGCATGCGCCCGCCCGGCATCTCGATCAGATATTGCTGCAACGGTGCCAGGCCAAAGGTATGGATGACCTTGAAATCGCCCGGCTTGCCATCGGGGCCATCGGTCTGCACGCGGAATTCTTCGCCTTTTTTTGTAAAAGCGCGTGGTGACGCCGTTGTAATCGAAGGTCGCATTATTGAAATTGCCGAGCACGGTTTGCGCGCTCGCCACCTTCATCGCCTGGGCGTGATGCGAATCCTTCCACTGCCCGAATTGCGCGCTATGACAGGCCACGCACTTTTGCTCGTCGACAAACTGCGCATGCAGGGCGGACGTGGGGGCAGGCGCAGCGGGGCCGCTATCCTGACTGCGGAACTGATGCACCCAGAAACCGGCCAGCGCTGCAAGCACCAACGCCGCCAATAACCATAACCACCAATGCGCCTTAGCCGCCGCAACAGGTGGCGCGGGTGCGGCGGACGTGCCGGTTGACTCCAGCGGTGCGTTCGCAACGGGGGGTGTCTGCCCGTTGCGCCTTGCGACGCGTAGATTTGCCCATGTAAGCAGATTCTGTTTGTAGTTATAGCGAGTGAAATCCAGCGTAATGCAAAACCAGCATCGCGTCAGCAAGTGTGCGCAAATACAAATGTACAACTGACCATCCGGACGTCTTCAGCCTGTCATCTGCCCAGGGCGTAATAGCGCCGCTCGCAACGGGCGCCCAACTCAACAACAACACGGTGGAGATGACCTGCATGATCAAAATCAAAACATTGAGCGCGCTGCTGGCGCTGACCCTGGCCGCTGCCAGCCACGCCGCCACCACGCGCGACACATGGGTGGTGAATGACGTTTATAACTACAACCACATTTACGCGACGACCGACAGTGCCGACCTGGTCACCAAAATGTCGACCATGAACAGCAGCGCGTATTCCTTCTATCGCGCAGCGCCGACATCTTTTATCACGACATGAACACCCTGCCCGCCTCGGCCTACACCACCAATGCCACGGCGCATACCTGGATTGGCGGCGATACCCACATCGGCAACTTTGGCGCATGGCAAGACAGCGCGGGCAACACGGTATTCGGCGTTAACGACTTTGACACCGGCTACCTCGGCCAATATGTGTGGGACTTGCGCCGCGCCGCCACCAGCGTGGTGCTGGCCGGCCGCGAAAACGGCATCAAAGACGCCGACATCACCACCGCCATCAATACGCTGGTGGCGGCTTATCTGACGCAACTGGCCGCGTTCAATGGCACCAGCACTGAGAAATCGTTCCAACTGACCAGCAGCAACACCAGCAGCGTGGTCAAAGACGTGATCAGCGCGGCGGCAGACGACAAACGCAGTGATCTGCTCTCCAAATACAGTTCGGTCAGCAGCAGCAAACGCACGTTGCTGACCTCGTCCACCCTGGTCAAACCGGCCACCGCCACCTACAACGCCGTGGTTGCCGCCGTCGCCAGTTATGTCTCGACGATTTCGAGCGGCAAGCAATATGCCGCCAGCTTTTACACGGTGAAGGATGTGCGGCAAAAGCTGGGTTCGGGCACCGGCAGCCTGGGTCGCCTGCGCTACTACGCCTTGCTGGAAGGCCCGTCGACTTCGACCTCGGACGACGTGATTATCGAATTGAAACAGGAAGCCACCAGCGACGTTGCCATCGCCAACCCGGCCGCCCTGAACACCGGCGATTACGCCAACAACGAAGGCGACCGCGTGGCCCGCAGCGCCAAAGCGCAAGTGCTGAACGCCGACGTATTGATTGGCTACACCAGCATCAACGGCGTGCCCTATTACGTGCATGAAAAATCGCCGTTTGCTGAAGACTTCGACTACACCGACCTGTCTAGCGCCAGCAAACTGAATACCGCCATGACCTATATCGGCCAGGCCCTGGCCAGCGCGCATGCCCTGGCGACCAGGATTACGACAGCAGCGTGGTGCCGTACGCCATCGAAACCGAGATTCTGAATGCGGTGACCAGCCAGTCCGGGCTGAAGACGGAGATTGTGAACTTTGCGTTTGGGTATGCGGACCAGGTGAACCTGGATTGGGCTTCGTTCAAGAAGGCGTACGCGGCGGGCACGCCGTTGTACTGATCGGGCCGGCGGGGAAGTCGCTGATATTGATCGGCTAGCGCGCCGTTGTATTGATTGGTCGGTGAGTTGGCATCGTATTGATTGGCTTGGCTTGGCTTGGCTTGGCTTGGCTTGGCTTGGCTTGGCTTGGCAAAATGCTGCCGGATTGATCGCCGGCACCGATAGAACACGGCCCAATGCCGACGTTGCCAAAAGATGCCCTGTTGCGATAGCCGCAAGCAAAAACGCCACGCTAGCCGCGTGGCGTTTTTTACTATCGCGCATGTTATGTTGCCGACACATCCCTCAGCGCCCACGCCCGCCATGCCGACCATCATCACACACGCCGCCGTCCCGCTCGCCACCGGCATCGCCTCGGCCGCCGCATCATCTCGCGCCGCTTGCTCATCGCCGGCGTGATCGCCTCGATGCTGCCCGACGCCGACACCGCCGGACTGCTGTTCGGCATCCCCTTCGGCACGCCCTACAGCCACCGCGGCTTTACCCATTCGATCTGCTTCGCCCTGGTCATCGCACTGCTGGCACTCTGGGCCGCGCGCAAACTGCACACTACCCGCCTGCGCGCCGGCTTGTTTGTGTTTGTGGCGACGGTGTCGCACCCCTTGCTGGATATGTGCACCGACGGCGGCAGCGGCGTGGCGCTGTTCTGGCCGCTGTCAAATGAGCGAGTGTTTTTTTTCCGTGGCAGGTGATT
>BBFD01000233.1 GCA_001313065.1 Silvimonas sp. JCM 19000 | reverse complement strand
AGCGTGGCCACCATCGGTGCGGGTCGCGCCGCCATGCGTGTGCAGCAAGAGCCGTCCAGCAAACAGCCGCTGAACCTTCAGCCGGGCTTTTTTTTGCTGGTACCGGCCGCGCTCGAGACTACGGCGCAGCAATTCATCAGCCAGAACTACCTGGCGGCCAAGCAAACGGACTTCAACCCGTTCGCGGGTTCGCTGGAACTGATTGTCGAGGCTCGGCTGGATGCCGCCTCGGCCGCCGCCTGGTATCTGATGGCCAGCAATGCCGCTGTCGATACCATCGAATACGCATATCTCGACGGTGCCGAAGGCCTGCAGACCGCGACGCGCGATGCGTTCTCGTCGGGCAGTGACTTCGACGGCATTGAGGTCAAGGCCTGGGAAGACTTCGGCGTCAAGGCGATCGACTATCGCGGCGTCTATAAGAACGCGGGCCAGTAACACCAGCAATGCAGCGTCAGACAGCTCGCTTCGGCGGGCTGTTTTCGTTTCAGCAACTCAGGAAAACCCACATGAAAAATTACGTTCAAGCCGGCGTCGTCGTGACGCTGATCGCGCCGAGCGCGCTGAATTCCGGCGACGGCGTTCTGGTCGGCAGCATTTTCGGCGTGGCCACTAACGCCGCCGCCAATGGCGCGCCGGTTGAAGTGCGCCGCGAAGGCGTGGTCGACCTCGCCGCGCTTAATACC
The DNA here is from genome assembly GCA_001313065.1 of Silvimonas sp. JCM 19000. The sequence continues at coordinate 5,546 of BBFD01000233.1, read as the reverse complement.
GACGTCGCCGCCCAAGGCGCCAAAGCGTACTGGGATGCGACTAACAAACGCGTCACCATCACTGCGACCAACAACACGCTGATTGGCGCATTCCTGAACGCGAAGGCCAACGGCGACGTCACTGGCCGCGTGGTACTCGACGCACGGTGCGCTAATGGCGTTCGACCCGCGACGCTTGATGCGGGCCGCAGCGCGGATCGGCTTTACCGCACGCGCAACCATTGGTAGTGGGCCGGAATTCGACGCGATGTTTCATCGCAAAGGCAAGGTGGCGAAGGTGGAAGGATTCGACGTCGACGATGCCACGCCGGTGCTGGAATGCAACAACGCCGATCTTCCGCCGGACCCGTATGACGAGACGGTGCTGGTAATCGACCAGGGCGAGCAGAGTAGCTGGCTGGTCATCGGTGTAGATCCGGACAGTTACGGCTTCACGTATCTCCGTCTGAGGAAGCTTTGATGGCACACATGCTCACGCAAATGCGCCAGACCATGGTGCAGATCCTGCGCGACGCGGGCACGGCAGCGGGCGCAAATGTCTGGGGCAACCGGGCGCGCCGCTTTAATGAAGGCAAGTTGCCCGCGGTGCATGTCGGCACCCTCGGCCGCAAGTCGGCTGACGTCAGTGACATTCCCGAATTCCGCCACCACGTGCAGTTTGCGGTGGCGGTGGTGGTGAAGTCGGACGAAACCGCCGATGACCAGGCCGAAGCGCTGTTGCAGCAGGTCGAGCGCGCGCTGTTCCAGAACCCCACCCTCAATGGACTGTCCACGATTCCCCTGCGACCGGAAGAGCTGCAGGTGGGCATGGACGGCGAAGGCGAGCGCGTGGTGGCCGTATATGCCAGACGTGGATTGCCACCTATGACGAAGCGCCGTTCGATGATGCCGACGTTACCGAAGATGCAACCGCGCCGCGCTTCGGGCAGTTCCAACGCTTGCACGGCGATCTGGACAGCGAGCCGTTCGAGTCGCCGGCAGTACATGCGAAGTGGCTGCAGGGCGATTACTCCACCAGCAAGCCCGTCGCACAGATTGATTTCAACCCACAGGGAACCCCATGAACCTGTTCCTCAAACCGCGCGATCCGCGCGAGGGCGAACCGCCCATGACGGTGCTGTTTCCCGACGGCCACGCCGCGCTCAAGGCTGACGGCCAGCCGGTCGAAATGGACCCGTACTGGTATCGGCGCATCGCCGATGGTGACGTGCTGGTGGTCGATCCGCCGCCTGGCGACGCGCCGGCGAAATCCAAGTAACCCGACAGACCCCGCCGCGTGCGGGGTTCTGTTTTTTCTGGAGGCTTGAATGCCTGAGAACATCAGCTTTAACAGCATCCCGGTCGACATCCGCACGGCGGGCCAGTGGATCGAGATTGACCAGAGCCATGCCGTGCACGGTCTGCCGGCGCAAGACCGCAAATTGCTCGTCATCGGCCAGCGCCTGCCTGCGGGCACCGTTCAGGCGGGCGTGCGACCCTGATCACCACGGCCGACCAGGCTGCCGGTTATTTTGGCCGCGGTTCAATCATCCATCGTTGCATCGCCATGGCGCGCGCTGCCAACGACAACACGCCGATGTATGCGATTGCGCTGGACGATCTGGCGGCTGGTGTTGCCGCCACCGGCACGCTGACCATCACCGGCAGCGTGACCGCCAACGGCATCCTGGCACTGTATATCGCCGGCCAGCGCCTGCAGGTCAGCGTGTTGACGGCGGATGCCGCGACGCTGTGGCCACCAAGGTCGTTGCGGCGGTGACTGCAGCAGCCGATTTGCCCGTCACGGCCGCAGCCGCTGCTGGCGTCGTCACCTTCACCGCCAAGAACAAGGGCCTGCTGGGCAACAGCATCGATCTGCGCCTGAATTACTACAGTGACGATCTGCTTCCTACGGGTGTAACGGCCGTGCTGGTGCCGATGGCCAGCGGCGCGGGCAACCCCGATGTCACTGCCGCTGTCACTGCCATTGGCGACGACCAGTATTCGTCGATCATCTGCCCGTTCACCGACACGGCGAATCTGCAGGTGCTTGAGGCGATGCTCGACACCAAGTGGGGCCCGATGCAGCAAAAGACGGGCCACGTTTTCAACGCGATGGTGGCCACGCAGGCCGCGCTGACCAGCTTCGGCGTCACGCGTAACAGTCCGCATGTTTCGACGCCGGGCCTGTACGACACGCCGACGCCGCCGTGGGAACTGGCTGCGGTGCTGGCTGCAGTATGCGAAGCCTCTGGCGCCATTGATCCGGCGCGGCCGTTCCAGACGCTGTCGCTGCCAGGCGTGCTGGCGCCGCCGCTGAAATCGCGCTTCATGCGCACCGATCGCGACCTGCTTCTGCGCTCCGGCATCAGCACGATGGTGATCGGCAACGATGGCACGGTCACCATCGAGCGTGTGGTCACCAACTACCAGAAAAAAAACGCCTATGGCGTGGCCGATACCAGTCTGCTCGACCTCGAATCGAAGTGGACCGTGGATTACATCCGCTACGCCGTGCGCGCGCGTCTGGCGCTGCGCTTTCCACGGCACAAGCTGGCCAACGACGGCACCAACTACGCGCCGGGGCAGGCCATCGTGACGCCGTCAATCATTCGCGCGGAGCTGCTGGCTTTGTTCCGCGAGCTTGAGGCGGCGGGTCTGGTCGAGAACTTCGACCAGTTCAAAGCCGATCTGGTGGTGGTGCGTAGCAATAGCGACCCGAACCGCATCAATGCGGTGATCCCGCCGGACATCGTCAACCAGTTCCGCATCTTCGCCGCCGCCGTGCAATACCTGCTGTAACGCGGCGAAAAGCAAACCCCGAAAGGCCGGCCACGTCCTGGCCTTTTTTTCGTATCAGGAGAGAATCCGCATGACGCAATTTGCCGGGCGCGTGTTTATCAGCATCAATGGCTCGCGCCAGCGCTCCAAATCGGGCGCGAAACTGAATGTGGGCGGCGTTGAACGCACCGCGGTCGAAACCGATGTCGGCGTGGTGGGTTACACCGAAAAAAACGAAGGCACCCACTGTCGAATTCACCATCGTGATGGGCAAGGATACCGATCTGGTCACGCTGGCTTCGCTGGTCGATAGCACGGTGGTCTTTGAGACCGACATCGGAGTCAGCTATGTGGTGAAGGATGGCTTCATCACCGATCCGCCTGATTTTACGGGTGGTGACGGCGAAATCGGCATCAAGATGTCCGGCACCCGCGTGGAGAAACTGTAATGGGTCAGAACACTTTTCCGATCGTGATCGACCTGCAAAAGCCGGTGACACTGGGCGAGGCGCTGATCACGCGGCTGGAGCTGCAGGAACCCACCGCCGGCGACTACCGCAAAGTGCGCGACCCCGGCCGCATGCTCGATGCCGCGCTGGATCTGGCGGCCGAAATGAGTTCGGTGCCGGCTGCCGCGCTCGACAAACTGGGTGCCGCTGACTTCCAGCAGCTGGTGAGCAAGGTGAACCCTTTTTTTTGTTCTGGTTCGGCTGATCGCGGAGCGCGTGAGCTGGGACGATCTCTTTGGCGATCTGGTGATCGGCGGCGGGATCGCGCCCAGCGAGGTCAGCCGCATGCCGCTGGACGAGTTCCTGATGTATCACCGGCAGGTGATGAGGCTGAAGGGTGGGCCTGCTCGCCATGATTAGCAGGCAACAGCGCTCAACTGCGAAAGAAGGCCCGCAATGCAGCAACGGCCGCCATCATCAGTGCGAGCAGCACCCGGCTATGCCAAACGCCGTAAAGGTCTGGCCCGCCGTAAAGCCGCCGATCCACGCAAAAAAGGATCATCGGGACGGCAAAGCAGGCGATGACCCCAAGGGCCACGATTAACAAAATCCGGGAATTCGACATATGGCTTCACCCATTACCACCATCATGGTGCGCTTACGCTGAAGGACCAGTTTAGCGCGGCGCTCGGCAATTCCGGAAATTCGGTCGACAAGTTCGAGACAAAGCTGAAGGGGCTGAAAGGCACCGTCGGCGCGGTCGGCCGGGGCATGAATGGCCTCGGCGGCGAAATGGAAAAGTGGGGTCGGCGTACCACACTGGCAGTTGGAGGCGGCATGGTGCTGGGCCTCAAGGACGCAGCTGAACAGGCCATTGACGTTGAGCACGAGCTGGCCAACATCGCCAACACAGCGGGCGTGGGCCAGATGAAGTTCAAGTCCACCATGGCCGAATGGAAAACCGGCTGATCAGTACATCGAAAGCCACCAACCAGACGCAGGCCGATCTGCTGCGCGGCTTTGGCGCACTGGTGTCGAAGGGGCTTGATCCCCGCGTGGCCATGACCATGACGCGCTCCATCGGCCACGCGGCCACCGCCACCGGCGCGGATGTGGAAGAGCTGGGCCGCTCAATCTATTCGGTCTACGACAACCTGAAAGTGCCGGTGGGCGATGTTGATCGCGCGCTCGAAATGATGGCATCGGCCGGTAATGAAGGCGCGTTCGAGTTGCGGGATATGGCGCTGTATTTTCCGCAGCTCACCGCATCGGCAGCACAGCTCGGTGTGAAGGGCACGAAAGGCGTGGCCAGCCTCGGCGCCGCGCTACAGATTGCATTGAAAGGCGCGGGTGACCCGGCTGAAGCCGCTAACAACCTGAAAAAACTTTCTGGCCAAGCTGTCGGCGCCGGAAACGGCCAAGGCCTTCAAGAAATTTGGCGTCAATTACAGCGCCGAGATGAAAAAGGCCATCGCCAGCGGTGATCCGGTGATGTATTTCGCGCAGCTCACGCAGAAGGTGACCAAGGGCGACCGTATGAAGCTGGGGCAGTTGTTCAGCGATATGCAGGTACAAAACTTCCTGGCGCCGATGCTGGCCAACATGCAGGAATACCAGCGCATCCGTAATCAGGCTTCGAACTCGAAAGGACTGCTGAAACAGGAAGAGGTCAATATGATGACCACCGCGAGCGAGCAGCTGAAGCGGATGGATATCAATATGCAGGCCACCCTGCAGAGCAGTAGCTTGCTGGGCGTATCGGTCGACACGTTGACCGAAAAGCTGTCGAAGCTGAGCGACGATGGTCTGGGCAAGATCGAGATTGGCGCGGCTGTGCTGGGCGTTGCGGGCAGTGCCTGGGGTACTGGCAAGGTCCTGAAGTGGGGCGCTGGCAAGCTTGCTGGCAAGAGCGCTGGTGGTCCGGCCGCCGAAAAAAAAGTGAAAGAGACGCTGGGCAAGGTCGCGGGGGTGACGCCGGTCGAGGTCACGAACTGGCCAACCGGCTTCGGAAGTGGCGTTGGCGAGAACCCCGACGTGCCGGACGCAGCAAAGGATGCGGCCGGTTCGCTCTGGCAGCAATTCAAGGCGCTGGCAAAACCAATCTTAAGTGGATTCCTGCCATGGGCGCAGCGCGGTAGCGACGTCTGCCGCTGCGGTTGCCGGCGCGGGTGCTGCCGGCTACGCCGGCGGAACCATGCTGTACAAACACGCCATCGAGGGCACGACGTTTTCGGATGACATCGGCGAGGGCGTAGCCCGGTTTCTGGCCACGTTCGGTAACAAGGAAGCCCGGCAGACCCTGAATGTTATGGTGCCTGGGTCGGCACCGGCCGCCAC
>BBFD01000232.1 GCA_001313065.1 Silvimonas sp. JCM 19000 | reverse complement strand
TGGCCCGCGCGCACTCGGACAAGTCCGCCCGCGCCGTTACAGATCCGTGATGACCCATGCACGGGCGCCATGCCAAGGGGCGTCAGGGCCTAACCATGCTGCCGCGGGCGCGGCGCTGAATAAATTGATCGATTTCGACCGGATGCTGGCCGCTTGCGCTGGCGGGCAGCCAGCGTTGCAGGATGTCTTGATAAGCGCCGCTGCGCGCCACCCGTTGCAGGCCGGTGTCGATATCGCTAATCGCGCGTTTGCCCCACGGCGTGCGCGGGCACAGCGCCCATACGGTGACCCAGGTCGATTGCTGTCGGATCGGCAGGGCCACCATGGTATCGGGCAACTGGCGCCGTTGCACCAGGTAGCCCAGCATGGTCGGATATTCCAGAACGTAGTCGACGCGACCGGCACTCAGCATGCGCAATTGCGCCACCGGATCGGCGCTGGCATTGAGTTTGAGCGCCACATTGGCGGGTGCGCGGATGATGTTATCAATAGGCAGGCCAAAGGCGCGGTCAGCCGTATATGAACCCAGGTGGGCGGGATTGGCTGCGAGTGTGGCCAGGTCAACCTTGCCATCTGGCCCGGTCAGCGCGGCCGCTTTGCTGCGCAATGTGACCACCTCCACCGAGGGCGTGACGAAGCTTGGCGTGGCATAGGTATAGCTAAACCGTTCCGGCGCCTCGACGGCAGTAGTAAAACAAACCGGCTGGCCCGCCTTCAATTCTGAAAACACGCGACGCAGCGCCATCGGCACTGCCTGTACCTGACGTTCGGGAATCTGGGCGGCCAGCGCCTTGATCAGGATATCGCCATTGCCTTTGCCTGCCGCCGCATCCGCGCCGTCGAGCAAGTACATGGGCGGAAAGTTGAACACAGCCAGCGGCAGTGGATCGGCCGCCCGGCCGGGTACGGGCCAGGCCAGCGCGGAGCCGATCAGGCGGCGCAAAGAATACTGAGTCGCTGCATGGGCGTGCTCCGCCTGTTGTTTGGACTTATGCGACCAGCATAGACAGGCTTTGCTCGGCCGCCCAGCCGCTGATGCGTTAGCCAGGACACAAAAAAATCCGGCCCCTCAAACAAGGAGCCGGATTCTGCATTGCGGCGTGCGCCAGACTTAGTTGCCGCGACCCGGTTGTGCGTTGATTTGCGCAGCGTAGTTTTGCGGCGCGTTAACTGCACGTTCGATGCGGTTGCTGCTCACGGCCTGGGTGTCAGCCACGGGTTGGGTAGCGCGGAAAGCCAGAGCGCGGCGACCCGGTTGGCTTCCGGCTGAGCGGCGAAGTTTTGATCGGCCGCAACGGCACGTTGCCAGCCCGGTTGTTCTACGCGTTGAGCGCGGTCAAACACGGTTTGTTCAGCGGCTTGGGCCGACACAGCGGCGGTAGCAGCAACAAGGGCAAAAGCGATAGTGGTAGCAAACTTGTTCATGGTGGTTCTCCAGTTATTTAATTTGGCTGTCGTGTGACATTGGAGGCAATCTTAGGCGCAAAAAAAATTACGTAGAAAAACTACAGATCGGTTAGAACACTGTTTCCTGAAAATTGATAATTAAAGCGCTTGAAATCGCCCCAGCGCGCTTCATGCACGGCAGCCTAATCGGCTGCATGGCCTGCAAGTCACTGAAAATGCGCACTAAAGCCTTGGCGCAGCATTGCCCCATAAAAAAAATCCGGCGCCCCCTGAAGAGGCGCCGGACCATGTTTATTGCCATACAGTGTTTAACCGGCCCGAACTTGCGTTTAGTTACTCAGCACGCGGCCCGGTTGCGTATTGATCTGGGCAGCGTAGTTCTGCGGTGCATACACCGCGCGTTGGATACGGCTCGGTGCCACGGCTTGCGTATCGGCTACCGGTTGCACGGCGCGGAATGCGAAAGCGCGGCGGCCGGGTTGAGCTTCAGGTTGTGCAGCAAAATTCTGATCGGCCGCAGCAGCACGTTGCCATGCCGGCTGTTCCACGCGCTGAGCACGCTCAAACACGCTTTGAGATTGGTCAGCGGCTTGTGCCGAAAGCGATGCGGTAGCGGCAACAAGGGCGAAAGCAAAGGTGGTAGCAAACTTGTTCATGATCGTTCTCCAGGTCATTGATTTGGCTGTCGTGTGACATTGGTGCTCATCGTAGGCCGGAAAATTACGTAGAAAAAAACTACACGATCATGCAGACTGTGTTTCTCAAAAGTTGATAATCACAAACGAATCAACCCTGGTCCCTGCCGTTTTGTTGAGAGTGATCACGCCGCGCCGGTAGTTTGTCTGCCCGTCGCCAGCCCGCAGCCGCCTTCTGGCAAAATACGCCCCGCGCCGCGCTAAAGCGGCGCTTGTTGTTTACAACACCCGCCAGTAAAGGACCGGTCCCTCGTGAGTACTTCCGCAACATCCAGCAGCATGCCCACGGCGGCCGTTTCCAGCCCGCGTGTATTGGCTTTGATTCCGCCAATGACGCAGCTCAACACCCCCTACCCGTCGACGGCGTATCTGACCGGCTTTCTGCGTTCGCGTGGCGTGCAGGCCACGCAAGAAGATCTGGCGCTGGCCTTGGTCTTGCGGCTGTTTTCGGTGCAAGGCCTGCGCGAGCTCCGCGCCGCGATCGAAACCATCCCCGAGCAAAATCGCACTTATCCGGTCAACGCGTTCTACGACCAGTTCGATCAATATCTGCGCACCATCGCGCCCACCATCGCGTTTTTTGCAGGGCCGCGATTCCACCGTGGGTCATCGCATCTGTAGCCGCAACTTCTTGCCTGAGGGTGCGCGTTTTGAATCGCTGGATGTCTATGTGGATGATGAGGGTGGCGATCCGCTGGCGTGGGCGTTTGGCGCATTGGCTTGCAGGATCGCGCGCGGCATCTGGCTACGCTGTATCTGAATGACATCAGCGATGTGATCCGCGATGCGGTTGATCCGCGCTTTGAGTTTGTGCGCTACGCCGAATCGCTGGCGCAAAGCCAACCGACGTTCGAACCCCTGGCCCAGGCCCTGGCCGCGCCTATACGCTGGTCGATCACACGCTACACGCACTGACCTTGGCGTCGATTGCAAAACATCAGCCTGATCTGGTGCTGATCTCGGTGCCCTTCCCCGGCGCGGTGTATGCGGCCTTCCGTATGGCACAGAGCATCAGGCCCAATACCCGGCCATCAAACTGGGTTTGGGCGGCGGCTTCGTCAACACCGAATTACGCGAGCTGGCCGAACCGCGCGTATTTGATTACTTCGATTACGTGACGCTGGATGCGGGCGAGCGGCCATTGCTGGCCCTGCTGGAACATCTGTCCGGCAAGCGTTCGCAACAGCGCCTGGTGCGTACCTTTGTGCGCGACGGCGAAAGTGGCGGCGTGCGTTATATCAATATGGTCGAACCCGATGTGCCGTTTGAAGACGTCGGCACGCCCACCTGGGATGGCCTGCCGCTAGACCGCTATCTGTCTTTGCTGGACATGCTTAATCCGATGCATCGGATGTGGTCGGATGGGCGCTGGAACAAGCTGACCATTGCACATGGCTGTTACTGGAAAAAAGTGCTCGTTCTGCGATGTGAGCCTGGATTACATTTCGCGCTATGAGGCCGCTTCCGCCAGCGCGCTGGTTGATCGCATCGAGCCATCATCGCCGAGACCGGCCAGACCGGCTTCCACTTTGTCGACGAAGCCGCTCCCCCCAAAGTGCTGAAAGCGTTGGCGCAAGAACTGCTACGCCGCAACGTGGCGATTTCGTGGTGGGGCAATGTGCGGTTTGAGAAATCATTTACGCCGGACTTGTGCCAGTTGCTGGCGGACAGCGGCTGTATTGCCATTTCCGGCGGGCTGGAAGTCGCCTCCGACCGCCTGCTGCAACTGATGAAAAAAAAGGCGTCTCGGTCGACCAGGTGGCGCGTGTCACTTACGGCTTTGCCGAGGCAGGCGTGCTGGTGCATGCCTATCTGATGTACGGGTTTCCCACGCAAACCGAGCAAGACACCGTGGACGCGCTGGAATACGTACGCCAGCTGTTTGAAGCGGGCTGTATTCAATCCGGCTTTTTTCCACCGCTTTGCCTGTACGGTGCATTCGCCGGTGGGGCAGAACCCGGCGGAATACGGCATTACGCTGGAGCCCTTACCGCCGGTGTCCTTTGCCAAAAAACGACGTTGGCTTTATCGACCCGACCGGTGTAGACCACGATGCCATGGGCGCAGCGCTCAACAAGGCGCTGTACAACTATATGCATGGCATCGGGCTGGATCAGGACGTGCGCAACTGGTTTGATGTGCGCGTGCCCAAGGCGCGGGTCAATCGCAACTTTGTCGCGCGGGCGCTGGAGCAAAACCAGCAACGCCGCGCGTAATTAACCGGCGCTTAACGCGCGGAGACTTGCAAACGGCCGTCAGCGGTTTGCTGCACACTCAGATGCGTGTAGCCGGCCAGCGTCGGGTGCGCCGTGTTGATCTGGTGATCATGCGTCGCGGTTACCACCATCACCGCGGCGCCAGCGGCTTCGGCGGCGGCGATGCCCGCTGGCGCATCTTCGAACACCAGGCATTGCGTGGGATCAACGCCCAGCTTGCGCGCCCCCAGCAAAAAAAAGCAATCCGGTGCAGGCTTGCCGCGTTCTACATCTTCCGACGCGACGATCATCGGCGGCACCGGTAAACCCGCCGCTGCGATGCGTTTGAGCGCCAGCTCGCGCGGGGCGGAAGTGACCACGGCCCATTGTTGCGTCGGCAAAGACGCAAGAAAAGCAGCCACACCGGCGATGGCATCGATGCGTCCAGATCAATCAATTCTTCTCGCGTAATCCAGTCAGCTTCTTCTTTGATATCAATGCCCGGCAGATTTTGCTTGCTGATGGTGTCCACACCGCGTTGGCCGTGGATGGTCGGCACAAACGCTGCCACGTCCAGCCCGTGCTTTTCTGCCCAGCGCCCCCAGACCCGCTCGGCAGCCGCAATCGAACTGAGGATGGTGCCGTCCATATCGAACAAAAAAAAGCAGCAAAGCTGCGTTCGCCAAAGACCAGTTGGCCAGCGACGGAAGAAGAATTCGCATTCATGCAGGAACCACGCTCAGGAAATTGGAAGGCGCTAACGCGTTTTAGCGCGCCCCATTCTCGCCCGAGGTGGTTTGCATGAGCAAGCGGCTGCGGCGTGCCAGGCGGCCTTTACCCCTCGCCGGGCACGGTTGCGATCAGCTTTGCCAGCAGCGCAACGGCGCTTTCGATGGTGCCCGCCTCCAGTTGCGCGTAGCCGAGGATCAAACCATTCAGCCGTGGCGCAGCGCTGCTGAGCTGCAGTCGCGAAAGCGGTTTGACCAGCAGGCCGTGGCGCAATGCCAGTGCGTGGATGGCGGTGTCTTTCAGTGGCTCAGGCAGCGTGATGGTCAGATGCATGCCGGTGCTGGCGCCATGGATAGCTACATCAGGCAGATGGCGCTGCAAGGCACTGATCAACGCATCGCGGCGCGCGGTATACAGCCGGCGCATGCGGCGCAAATGGCGCACAAACAGACCGCTGCGCATAAATGCCGCCAGTGCGCGCTGCTCCACCTGGCGACCGCGCGGCACGCTGCGGCTGACCACCGCCAGCAAGGCATCAACCAAAGGCGGCGGCACCACGACATAACCCATACGTAATGCCGGCATCAGTGTTTTGCTGAAGGTGCCAGATACACCACCGGGGCATCGGGCAGCAGGCCTTGCATGGCGGGCAAAGGCGGGCCGTCGTGGCGGAATTCGCTATCGTAATCGTCTTCGAGGATCCAGGCGCCGTGCGCACGCGCCTGTTGCAGCAGCTCCAGCCGCCGCGGCAGCGTCAGCACATGGCCTGTTGGATACTGGTGCGACGGCGTCACGTAAATCAAACGTGGCGCTTGCTGCCAGTCTTGCGCCGAGGGATGGATACCATCGGCATCCACGGCCTGGCCGATCACCTTGAGCTGTGCCGCCTCAAACGCGGTAAGCGCCCCGGCATAGCCGGGATCTTCCAGCCACGCCACCTCGCCCGCATCGGCCAGGGCAAATGCGCACAAATCCAGACTTTGCTGGGTGCCGTCAGTGATAAAAATCTGCTCACCGCCACATTGCACGCCGCGCGTGACGCGCAAATGCTCGGCCAGCGCTTCGCGTAATTCGGGATCGCCTTGCGGATGGCTATAGCCAGTTGCGCAGGCGTCGCTTCGGCCCAGGCCCGATCAAGCAAGCGGCGCCAGTCGCGTAATGGAAACGCCTGCATATCGGGCACACCCGGCGCAAAGGCGTGCGCGGCGCTGACTTCGTCCGCAGGG
>BBFD01000231.1 GCA_001313065.1 Silvimonas sp. JCM 19000 | reverse complement strand
GAAAAGTACATATTGATGTGCTTCTCGTTGCCTTTGAATGGTGGGTCTCGACCCACCCTATTTTTTTTGGCTCAGGCGGCCAGCATAAAGGGGTATTCAACCTCGGGTCGGCGGTTATCCACCATATCTGCCACAGCGCGGCCGCTTCCGCAGCCTTCGGTCCAGCCCAACGTACCATGGCCGCTATTGACGAACAGACCTGCAATCCCGGTCTTGCCGATATAGGCAGATTGCCTGGCGTGCACGGGCGCAGCCCGGTCCAGAATTCCGCATGCTGATAGCCAGATAAATGCGGGAATATCTCCTGCACCCGCGTCAGCAACGCGTGGCAACGCGCTTTATCTATGCGCAAATCGTAGCCCGCAAATTCCGCCATCCCGGCCACCCGCAAACGTTGCCCCAGCCGCGAGAACACCAGCTTGTGGCCGTCGTCGGTCAGACTGACCTGGGGTGCTTTATCGCCCTCAGCCAGCGGTATCGTCACCGAGTAGCCTTTGCCCGGATAAATATCGAGTTTGACGCCCAGCGGCGCAGCAAGTGCGGGGTGTAGCTGCCGAGGCACACCACGTAAGCATCGGCACTGGCGAGTTCATCTTCCGCCGCAATCTGCACACCCACAACCTGATCGGCGCGCGTCACAATGCGTTCGATATTTACGCCATACCGAAAGCGGACGCCCGCTTGTTCACAGCGCGCCGCCAGCAACTGGGTAAAGCGGTGCGCGTCGCCCGATTCGTCGCTCTCGGTATAAGTGCCGCCGACGATGGGCCGATGGCTGTGTGCCAGGGCTGGCTCGATGGCAAGGCAACGGGCGGCGTCGGCAGGCGTGCGTTGCAGGCCGAGCTGGCGCATGGCGGCAGCGGCAGGCAAGGCGGACTCAAATTCTTTGGGATCGGTGTAGTAATGCAGGATGCCGCGGGTGGATTGGTCGTAATCAAAGCCCAACTGCGCGCGCAGTTCTTGTAGCAATTGCCGGCTATACAGACCCAGCCGTACCAGCGATTGCAGATTGTGCCGTGCCCGCTGCGGTGCACACTCCAGCAAAAAAACGCAGACCCCACCGCCATTGCGCCAGATCGGCCCGCATGCGCCAGACCAGCGGTGCATCGTCTTCGGCCAACCACTGCAATATCTTCCACGGTGCTTTGATATTGGCCCACGGCTCGGCATGGCATACCGAAATCTGGCCGCCGTTGGCAAAACTGGTTTCGAGCGCAGCGGCATGGCCGCGTTCCAGTACCGTGACTTCGTGCCCGGCTTGCGCCAGATACCAGGCCGAAGTCACCCCCGTTATCCCCGCCCCTAACACCATTACGCGCATGTTGGAATCACCTGTCTTTGCGAGCCCGTATTATGCCGCCATCCTGGCCATGCCGGCGGCATGTGTTGCGCGCAACGCAAGGTGCAGACACGGCGCGGGCGGCAGCCACGGCGGCATCATGTAAGATGAATTCAAACGCCCCGCCCCCGTTTACCAAGTCGGACACCGCGTATTCAAACCTCATGCTCCGGGCCGAATGAATCTTTCTCTGCGCACCGCCTTGATCCTTGCCTTGTTGTTGGGCCTGCTGTTGCCCGCCAGCATCAACGGTTATTTCAGCCTTGATCGCCAACTGGCCAAAGCGGAAGCCGACTTGCACGCCGATCACGCCCGCATCGCCGACGTGCTGGCGCTGGGCATGCAAGAACCGTTGTGGAATCTGTCGCCCGAAGCCGGTCGCCCGCTGCTCCAGTCTTTTATGAGCGACGAACGCGTGGTGCGCATCAGCGTCAACGACGCCACCCTCGGCCGGTTTTTTTTGAGCGCCGACCGGCCCGATCGGGTGACGGGCCATCTGTTCAAGCTCTCCCGCATCGTCAGCAAGCAAGGCAACAATATTGGCACCATCAGCGTGGAGCTGGACGACGGCCGCGTCGTGGCGCAAATCCACGCCAATCAACGAATTTATCTGATCGCAGTGGCGCTGCAGGTAGCAATCAGCATGGGCTTGATCCTGTTCTTGCTGGAATCGCGCCTGCTGCGACCGGTAAACCGGCTGACGCGGCAATCGCTGCAGCTGGCGCAACAAGACCTGAGCGAAAGCTTTGAATGGCAGCGCAATGACGAACTCGGCCGCCTCGGGCGCAATCTGGAGCATACGCGGCGTTCCCTACGCCAACTGATCCAGACGCTGGAACAAAAAAAACCTGCAACTCGAAGCCGATTTGCTGAGCCGCCGCCAGATCGAGCTGGCCCTGCGCGCCAGCGAAGACCGCTATCGGCGGCTGGTCGAAAACACCCAGGTCATCCCGTGGGATGCGCACCCGGAAGCCTGGAGTTTTACCTACGTGGGCCCGCAGGCGGAAGGCTTGCTCGGTTACCCACTGGCAAGCTGGTATCAGGAAAACTTTCTGGTCAATGTGCTGCACCCGGATGACCGTCATTTGCTCTATCCGGTGTTTTCCGAGTTTACCCAGACCCGGCATAGCCAGATCGAGTGCCGCTTTATTGGTGCGGAAGGCAGGTGGTCTGGGTCTGGCTGGCCGCCAGCGCCACGGTGAACGAGGACGGCAGCAAGCATCTGCAAGGCTATCTGGTGGATATCAGCGCGCGCCGCCATACCGCGCAAGAGCTGGAGAACTACCGCAATCATCTGGAAGAGGCCATCGAAGCGCGCACCCGCGCCATGGCCACGGTGCAGCACGAGAGCGACGCCTTGTCGTGGTCGATTTCGCATGATTTGCGCACGCCGCTGCGCACCATCGACGGCTTTAGCCAGGTATTGCAAGAAGACTATGGCGAGAAACTCGACGTCAACGCCCGCAACTACCTGGCGCGCATCCGCACTGCGGTTTTGAATATGTCGATGCTGATTGAGGATCTGATCGCGCTAACCCGAATTTCGCGCAGCGAGGTGCGGCGGCAAGAGGTTGATGTGACCGCGCTGGCCCATGACGTCATCGAAGAACTGCACGCACTGGAACCCACGCGCCAGATCCAGTTGCTGGTGCGCCCGGCTTGCACGCCTGGCTGATCCGCGGTTGCTGCGCGTGGTGCTGCACAATCTGCTGCATAACGCGTGGAAGTTCACCGCCACGCGCGATCACGCCGAGATCGAATTCGGCATGAACCCCACCGGCGGCCAACCGGTGTTTTATGTGCGGGATAACGGCCTGGGCTTTGATATGACCCAGGCTGGCAAATTGTTTACCCCCTTCCACCGCCTGCATGGCCCGGGTGATGCGGCCGGTAATGGCATAGGCCTGGCCATCGCCCAGCGTGCCATCCACCGGCACGATGGTCGCATCTGGCGCGGAGCAAGGTTAACGAAGGCACCACCATCTTCTTTACCGTGCCCGATTTGCGCCGCGAACCCGGCGCGCGTGAATTCGCCTTGCTGCCCTGAACGCGGCGGATCGGGGCGTGACGCCACCGCCCGTCGGCCCCGGTTACGTACGCCCTACGCGATTTTGACAATGCCCGCGCGCCCGCAAAAGATTTGTATCAATGCAAGTTTGGGCGCGCACTTGATACGTGGCGATACAAAACCGGCTTTCGGGCCGGGGGTGATTCACATACATTCGCTGGCAGCCCGGCTTGATACAAATGGCACGGTGATAACCCGCTCACGCACCCCGATGTGCGCGTAACTCTTTGATGGCGCTTATGGAAAACCAGACCCCCACCCGCGTTCTCGTCGTCGACGACGACCACGAAATCCGCAGCCTGCTGGCCGATTACCTGGATACCCACGGTTTTAGAGCGTTTACCGCCAGCGACGGCGCCGGTATGCAACGCATGCTGGACGCCAACAAAGTTGATCTGGTGGTGCTAGACCTTACATTGCCGGGCGAAGATGGCCTGACGCTTTGCCGCAATCTGCGCTCCAGTTCCAACCTGCCCGTCATCATCCTGACCGCACGCGGCGATCCGGTCGATCGTATCCTTGGCCTGGAAATGGGCGCGGATGATTATCTGACCAAGCCATTCGAGCGCGCGAGTTGGTGGCGCGGGTGCGCACGGTGTTGCGGCGTACCTGGGCACTGCCGCCGAACCTCGACACGCCGGACGCCACCGCCATGCGTTTTGCCAACTGGACGCTCGATCTGCGCGCGCGCCATCTGGTTCGCCCCGACGGCGTGCTGGTGATGTTGTCAGGCGGTGAATTCCGCTTGCTCAAAACGCTGCTGGAACATCCGCAGCGCGTACTCAATCGCGACCAGATTCTTAATCTGACGCAAGGCCGCGATGCCGAGCCGTTTGAGCGCTCGATTGATCTGCAGATCAGCCGCTTGCGGCAAAAGCTGGACGACGATGCCAAGTCGCCGCAACTGATCAAAACTGTTCGTAACGAAGGCTACGTGCTGGCAGCCGTAGTGACGGTAGACCATTGAAAGCACGCCTCACCCGCCGTTGGCACAAGCTGACGGGTTCGATGACCAATCGCATCTTTCTGCTGCTGGCGGCGGGTGTGGTGTTGGCGATTGTGCTGACGTTTGAGTTGGCACGTCGCGAAGAACAGCAATCGATGCAGCAACTGCGCGCGCAACACGATACCGAACGCGTAGCGCAGTTCATGCATTTGCTGAATGGCATTCCGGCGGAAGTGCGGCCGCGCATTGTGACGTCAAGCGGCCATGTCGGCTTGCGTGCCTCGCTGGGCGGCGATGCCACGGTGCGTGGCGACGACGATCTGGCGCTGATGGCATCGTTGCGCGCCAAGGTGCCGGGCGCGGTCCAGGTGCTTCATGCCAGCGCCATGCAACGTTGTGTGCGCTTTCCGCGCAATCCGGAAGATCGCGCCTTTGGCGGTCGACCGGAAGACGGCTTTGGCGGTCCGCAAGAAGTACGCCCGGAGCCAGAGGCTAATGGCGGCGCGCCGCCGAAAAAACGAAGTGCCATGCATGCGCGCCGACCTTGCCTTGCAGGATGGCACCACGGTACATATCGCCATCGGCTCCGCCTTTGGTGGACCGATGCCGCCATTTGGTCCGTTTGGCGCCGACCGGCCCTTCCCGGTGCATTTGCTGGTGTTTTTTTTGCGCTGATTGCCGCGCTGGCCTGGGTGGCGGCACGGATGGTGATTTCGCCACTGCGGCGCCTGTCACGGGCGGCCAGTGAGCTCGGTGCGGACATTGAACGCCAACCGCTGCAGGAAGAAGGTCCGTGGGAAATCCGCCGCGCCATCGCCGCGTTTAATGCGATGCAGGCGCAAATCCGGGTTCATATCCAGCAGCGCGTATTCATGCTGGCCGCGATAGCCCACGACTTGCAGACCCCGCTTACCCGCATCCGCTTGCGCCTGGAAAAGGTAGAAAACCCGGAACTGCGCGCGCAATTGCTGAATGATCTGGCCGCAATGCAGCAACTGGTGCGTGAGGGCCTCGATTTTGCCCGCAGCACCACGGCGGACCATATGCAGAATCTGGATCTGGATTCATTGCTGGAGACAGTCTGCATCGATGCCGCCGACGCAGGTCAGGATGTGACCTTGCGCAATCGCAGCGGCGTAGCCATCCGCGCCAATCCGGCCTCTTTGCAGCGTTGCATGACCAATCTGATCGATAACGCGATCAAGTATGGCGATGTCGCGGTGGTGAGCACCGAGCGGCGTGGTCGGCTGGTTGATATCCGCATCGAAGATCAGGGCCCGGGCTTGCCCGAGGATTATCTGGACAAGGTGTTCGAGCCGTTCTATCGCATGGAAAGCTCGCGCTCGCGCGAGACCGGGGGCGTGGGGCTGGGCCTGGCAATTGCGCGCAATATCGTGCAGCGCCATGGCGGCAATATCCGTCTGGAAAATACCGGCCACGGCATGGTGGCGATCGTGCAATTACCGCTCGCCGCCGCATAAACCCACGCACGCTTAGTACCCGCGCATCCATGGGTGGGTCTGGACCCACCCATCAAAGTGGCATGCAAAGGGGGCGGCGCGTGGCGATGGCTTGGCATGGTGGGCTTCCACCCACCTTATGCCGTCATGCTTTTCCAGGGGGTGAGGCGGCGTTGTAGCCAGCGCAGGCCCAGCTCCAGGCCAAAGGCAATGATCGCGATGACGGCGATGCCGAGCACCACCACGTCGGTAACCAGAAACTGTGCCGCCGATTGCACCATAAAGCCCAGGCCGCGCGTGGCTGCGATCAGTTCGGCGGCCACCAGGGTAGACCAGCCACTGCCTAGCCCGATGCGCACGCCGGTCAGAATATCGGGCAAGGCATTGGGCAACACCACGTAGAACACACTTTGCCAGCGCGTGGCGCCCAAAGCCTGCGCCGCGCGCAAGCGGGCCGGATCGACATGGCGCACGCCCGCCGCCGTGGCAATCG
>BBFD01000230.1 GCA_001313065.1 Silvimonas sp. JCM 19000 | reverse complement strand
GTACGCCCGCCGCGCCGCGCGCGAGGGCCACGCCTTCGACTGGAACTTCAACGATTACGCCGCGTTCGCCGAAGCTTTGCCTTTGAAGAAACCGCAGACCAGGCTGCCGCCATCGAGGCCGTGCTAGTGGATATGCGGCTGGGCCGTCCGATGGACCGGCTGGTGTGCGGCGATGTCGGCTTTGGCAAAACCGAAGTCGCCCTGCGCGCTGCCTTCGCCGCCGTGGCGGGTGGCAAACAGGTGGCGGTGTTGGTGCCGACCACCTTGTTGGCCGAGCAGCATTTCCAGACCTTTACCGATCGCTTTTCTGATTGGCCGATCAAGATCGTCGAACTCTCGCGCTTTCGCTCCAGCAAAGAAGTCGCCGCCGCGCTCAAGGGTCTGGAAGACGGCACCGTCGATATCGTTATCGGCACGCACAAGCTGGTGCAACCCGACGTGGTATTCAAACGCCTCGGCCTGGTCATCATCGATGAGGAACACCGCTTTGGCGTGCGCCAGAAAGAACAGCTCAAAGCGTTGCGCGCCAACGTCGACGTGCTGACGCTCACCGCCACACCGATCCCGCGCACGCTGGCGATGAGCTGGAAGGCCTGCGCGATTTCTCGGTGATTGCCACCGCGCCAAGCAAGCGGCTGGCGGTTAAAACCTTTGTCGCCAAATTCAGCGATGGCGTGATCCGCGAGGCCGTACTGCGCGAGCTGAAACGCGGCGGCCAGGTGTTCTTTTTTTTGCATAACGAAGTCGAGACCATCGAGAACGTACGCGAGAAGCTGACCGCGCTGTTGCCCGAAGCCCGCATCGGCGTGGCGCACGGCCAGATGCGTGAACGCGATCTGGAACATGTGATGCGCGATTTTTTATGCGCAGCGTTTCAACATCCTGCTCTGCACCACCATTATCGAAACCGGTATCGATATTCCCAACGCCAACACCATCATCATGAACCGTGCCGACAAGTTCGGCCTGGCCCAGCTGCACCAGATGCGCGGCCGCGTCGGCCGCAGCCACCACCAGGCCTATGCCTATTTGCTGGTGCCCGATCTGGAAGGCATGACCGCATCGGCGCGCAAGCGGCTGGAAGCCATCCAGATGATGGAAGAACTGGGCGCCGGTTTCTATCTGGCCATGCACGATCTGGAAATCCGCGGCGCGGGCGAAGTGCTGGGCGATTCGCAATCGGGCGAAATGCAGGAAATCGGGTTCTCGCTGTATTCGCAGATGTTGAACGAAGCGGTCAAGGCGCTGAAAAAAGGCATCGAGCCCGATCTTTCGCAACCGCTGGGCGTGACCACCGAAATCAATCTGCACTCACCCGCACTGTTGCCGGAGGCGTATTGCCCGGACGTGCACGAGCGCCTGAGCTTGTACAAACGCCTGGCCAACTGCGAAACCCCGGACGATCTGGACGACCTGATGCAAGAGCTGATCGACCGGTTTGGCTTGCTGCCGGACCCGGCCAAAGTGCTGCTGGATTGCCACAAGCTGCGCATGCTGGCCAAGCCCATGGGCATTACCAAAATTGACGCCGCTGACACCGCCATCGTGGTGAACTTCGCCAAGAACACATCAGTGGAGCCGATGAAGATCATCACGCTGATCCAGAGCAAAAAAGAACTATCGCCTGGCCGGCCAGGACCGACTGCGACTGGAAGGCAACTGGCCGGAAGCGCCACTGCGCGCGGCACGGGTGAAAGAGCTGCTGGGGGAACTGGGCAAGCCAGCGTGAGGTGTGGCGGGCGGTGAGCATGTATGACGCCTCCGCCCTGGATGAGTTACCGGCATCGCCCGGCAAGCAAGACATCCGGCGAGAATCTGGCACGCCGGTTCTTGCTAGCCACGCGGGCTGAAGGTCTCGACCCGGGGCGACCGCCAGCCAGCGCTTTATAGTCCCGCCAACGCCTTGACATGCACGCCCACGCTCCGCCCCAGCGAGGAAAGATCGTAGCCGCCCTCCAGCATCGAAACGATACGTCCGCCGGCATGGCGTGCTGCCACCGCCATCACTTGCTGCGTTACCCAGGCATAATCCGCCTCGACCAGGCCCATCGAAGCCATATCATCTTCCAGATGCGCATCAAAGCCGGCCGAGATCAGGATCAGTTGCGGCGCAAAGTCATCCAGCAGGGCAACCAGCGTTCGCGGACCAGGTCGCGAAACGCCGCACCGGTGCTGGCGCGTGGTAGTGGAAAGTTATGCATGTTCGGGCCCAGCGGTACGTCGCCGCTGTAGGGATAAAACGGATGTTGAAACATCCCCACCATGCACACGCGCGGGTCCTGGCTGAAAATGTCCTCGGTGCCATTGCCGTGATGCACATCAAAATCAACGATGGCCACCCGCTCCACACCATGCGCGGCAAATGCATGTGCCGCCGCCACCGCCACATTATTAATAAGACAGAAGCCCATGGCCTGCGCACGTCCGGCGTGATGCCCTGGCGGGCGGATGGCGCAAAACGCATTCTGGATGGCGCCAGTCATCACTTGATCAACGGCCAGCACGCCTGCGCCTGCGGCAAACCAGGCGGCGCGCAAGCTATAGGGATTGATGGCGGTGTCAGGATCCAGATGCACATAACCATGCGTGGGCGACAACGCGCCCAGCCGGTCCAGCCATTCGGCCGTATGCACGCGTTCAAGCTGGGCGCGGCTGGCGGCGGGGGCTTCGAGGTGCAACAGGGCATCCCACAGGCCCGCTGCAATCAAACGATCCTGGATGGCGGCCAGGCGTTCGGCGCACTCGGGATGGCCCTTGCCCATGTCGTGCATGGTGCAGGCGGGATGCGTGATATAGGCGGTGATGCCGCCTGCTACAGCCGTGGAAAACAAACGATGTACTCCCGGAGCATGCTTATAATTCAGACCGCAGCGTTTACAAGAATTTTGCAGAGTGTGTGTGCCGCCGTCTCGCCAGCATGGCTGGGAGCGCGTTGCGGAGCCCGGTCTGTTCGCGCCTGAAACCCTACCATAGCGCGCCCGTTCACTACACAGGATGTTGCATGACGCCCTCGTTTGCCGCCGCCATCGATCAACTGAACACCATCATCCTCGGCAAGCCGCGCCAGATCCGCCTGGCGCTGGCCTGCATGCTGGCCCAAGGTCATTTATTGCTGGAAGACCTGCCCGGCGTAGGCAAGACCACACTGGCCCATGCGCTGGCTGGCACGCTGGGCTTGCAGTTTCAGCGCGTACAGTTCACCAGCGATTTATTGCCGGCCGATCTGGTCGGCGTTTCAATCTATGCGCGTGATAGCGACACCTTCCGCTTTCATCATGGCCCCGTGTTCAGCCAGGTGTTACTGGCCGACGAGATCAACCGCGCGCCACCCAAAACCCAATCGGCTCTGCTGGAAGCGATGGAAGAAAACCAGGTCACCGTAGATGGCAAAACCCATCCGCTGCCCGAGCCGTTCTTTGTGATCGCCACCCAGAACCCGCAATACCAGATTGGCACTTTTCCTTTGCCGGAATCGCAACTCGACCGCTTTCTGATGCGGCTGGAGCTGGGCTACCCGTCTGCTCAGGCCGAACGCGCTTTGCTGGCGGGTGAAGACCGACGCGAAATGCTCACGCATCTCAAGCCCTGCCTCAACGCCGCCGACATGCAGCAGGCGCAACAAGCCATCAAGCAAGTCAAACTGGCGCCCGCCTTGCTCGATTACATTCAGGCGCTGGCTGCGGCGACGCGTTCGATCGAGCGCTTTAGCTATGGCCTGTCGCCGCGCGCTTTGCTGGGCCTGGTTAGCGTGACGCGCGCCTGGGCGTGGCTGGAACAGCGCGACTTTGCCATTCCCGATGACGTGCAGGCGGTATTCCCCGGCGTGGCGGGGCATCGGCTGCAATTGCGCGGACGCGGTCAGGCCGATCCGCGGGTGGCGCAAGAACTGCTGGCCAGCGTCGCCATTCCTTAAGCGCCAACCATGTTGATTCCACCCGCCTTGTTGCCCGCCTGGCAGCGCTGGATGACCCGACGCCATCCCAGCGCGGGCAGCGAATTTGTGCTGCGGCAAAATCGTATCTATGTCTTGCCCGGCGGCTTTGGCTTTGCCTATGGCGCGACCGCCCTGCTGGTGCTGGTGGGTGCAATCAATTACCAACTGAGCCTGGCGTATCTGTTTGCCTTTTTTTTGATGCTGGGCCTGGGCCATTCCGGACTGGTGCAGGCGTTTCGCAATCTGCTCGGGCTCAAAATCCAGGTGGAGGCGCCGCGCGCCGTATTTGTCGGGCAGACCGCGTGGTTTCCGCTGCGCCTGAGCGTCAGCAACAAACTGGATCGCTACGCACTGGTGCTGACCGCCGACCGCACGCTAGCGGGCAATCCGGTCGGGGTGGCAGTGGGGGTAGAAGAAGTCATAGGCGTGGGCGTGCCGGCGCAACATCGCGCTGGCTGGCGCTGCCGCGCGTCACCATCGAGACGGCCTATCCCAGCGGTTGGTGTCGGGCGTGGAGTTACGCCAATCTGGAGGCGCGCTGCCTGGTCTATCCGCACCCCGAAGCCGACCCGCCGCCATGGAGCGGCACGCCCGATCACAACGAGCATGGCGAAGTCACCAGCAAGGGTGACGACGAATATGCCGGATTGCGGCCGTATGTGGCGGGCGACACGCCGCGGCATATCGCGTGGAAGCAATCGGCACGGCAAGAGCACCTGGCCGTCCGTACTTTTGAAACACCCTGGACCGTGACCCGGCATTTCAAGTGGGAACAGGTGGCGCTCAACAATGCCGAGGCGCGTCTGTCGCGCTTGGCCGCATGGATACTGCAAGCCGAAGCCGCCGGCGAACGCTACGCCTGAGCTTGCCCGGCACCGAGATCGAAGCCGATCACGGCCCGCTGCATGAGGCCCGCTGCCTGACTGCGCTGGCGCTGTTCGGCCACGATGATGGCGAGCCCAGCCTATGAAAAAAATCCGCCCATCCTGCCGCGCGGCCCCTTGTATGGCCTGGTCGCTGCGGTGCTGGCCTCGCTGTTACCTGCGCTGCTCCAGTTACCGGTCTGGCATGCGGCACTCATCATCCTGCCGGTGTTCTGGCGCTTGCGCCTGGCCGCCAAACGCAAACCGTTGCCGCATTGGGCGGTGCGGCTGGCCTATGCCGGCTTGCTGTTTGTGCTGGTGTTTGTGCAGTACCACTCACTGGTGGGGCGTCAAGGCGGCGTGGCGGTGCTAACCAGCCTGATCGCGGTCAAATTTCTGGAGACCGCCACGCGGCGGGATGCTCGCGTACTCAGCCTGCTGGCCTGCTTTGCCTGCAGCACCGGTTTTCTGGCGTCGCAATCGGTGGGGATGCTGCTGTATTCGATTGCGGTGTTGGCTGATCATGACGCAACTGATCGCGTGGCACCGTGCGGACGGCAAGCTGCAGATCGACGATGCACGCAAGACGGGGCGCATGCTGCTGGAAGCCTTGCCGGTGGCGCTGATCCTGTTTGTGCTGTTCCCGCGTCTGAACGGCCCGCTGTGGCATATGCCCGACAGCGGCCCCAATGCGCATACCGGGCTATCCGAAACAATGACGCCGGGCAGCATGAGCGATCTGACGCTGGATGACACGGTGGCATTCCGCGTCGATTTTGAGGGCCAGCCACCACCGCGTACCAGCATGTATTGGCGCGGCCCGGTGCTCGAGTACTTTGACGGCCAGACCTGGACGCAGCGCCCCGACTTTGCCCGCCCCCCCCACGGTATTGCCAAGTGGCCCGCGCTGGCGCTATACCGTGACGCTGGAACCCAGCCAGCGCAACTGGTTGATGGCGATGGATCTGCCAGTGGCCTTGCCCGAAGGCAGTCACCTGAACAAAGCGCTGCAGGCGCTCACACGCGATCCGATCACGCAACGGCAACGCTTTACCATCACCAGCCAGAGCAGCTGGTGGGTGCTCGACGCCGATCCACGCGAACTGCAAGCCGATCTGCGCCTGCCGCCCGATATCAACCCGCGTGCGCGGCAACTCGCGGCCAGCTGGGCCGGATTGTCACCGTCGCAACGCGTGCTGGCGGCGCTGCAGTTTCTACGTCGCGGCGGGTATCAATACACGCTGTCACCGCCGCTGCTGGAATCGCGCGACAAGGTCGACGAGTTGCTGTTCAGCAGCCGCGCCGGCTTCTGCGAACATTACTCGGGTGCCTTCACCTTTCTGATGCGCGCCGCCGGCGTGCCCGCGCGCGTGGTCACGGGTTATCTGGGCGCCGAGTACAACCGCAATGGCGACTATTACATCGTGCGCCAGGCGTTTGCCCACGCCTGGACCGAGGTCTGGTTGCCAGGCCAGGCTGGCAGCGCATCGACCCCACCTCGGCCATCGCCCCTGACCGCATCAG
>BBFD01000229.1 GCA_001313065.1 Silvimonas sp. JCM 19000 | reverse complement strand
GGGTTGGGGTTGAAGGATTTAGCAATCGCGCAGCGCATTGCCAGTAACAACAGTCCCGGCGTTGAGGCCGTTGCAGTGCGTCCAGTTTGCGTGCCGCCGGAGCACAGAAAGCGGAGTGGGCGTATTGCCCATGAGCATTGCGCGCACCGCCGGCACGCAAAATGGATGTGCTGCAACGGCCTCCTCTCCAAAGACTTGTAATATTGTGTTCACATTTAGGCCTTAATCTCGCAACAATTTCGGGGCAGCCATCCCCCGCTTCCAACTAATCCGGCTGCCGCGCCACCCCGCACCACTGAGGTTTAAATGCCAGCCAATATCCTGCTTGTCGAAGACGAACCAGCCATCCAGGAACTGATCGCTTTCAATCTGACGCAAGCCGGTCACCACGTCATGCGCGCCGATTCGGCCGAGTCCGCCTCGCATATTGTGCGCAACGCGCTGCTGATCTGATTTTGCTGGACTGGATGCTGCCGGGCATGACCGGTATCGACTTTGCCCGCAAATTGCGCGCCGAAGAGCGCACCAAGCAGATTCCGCTGATCATGCTCACCGCGCGCTCGGACGAGCAGGACAAAATCGTCGGCCTTGATACCGGTGCCGATGACTACATCACCAAACCCTTCAGCCGCGTGAACTGCAAGCGCGCATCAAGGCCGTGCTGCGCCGCCGTTCGCCGCAAGTGACCGATGATCTGGTCGAGGTGCAAGGTCTGCGGCTGGATCCGATCACCCATCGCGTGACCGGCAACGGCGACGCCATCGATCTCGGCCCCACCGAGTTCCGCCTGCTGCACTTCTTTATGACCCACCCCGAGCGCGTGCACTCGCGGGCGCAGTTGCTGGATCAGGTGTGGGGCGACCATGTGTTTGTGGAAGAACGCACAGTGGATGTGCATATCCGCCGCCTGCGTTCGGCGCTGGAAATCAGCGGTTACGATCGCCTGATCCAGACGGTGCGCGGCACGGGTTATCGCCTTTCCGCACAGTAAGCCACCCGCCTTCGTGGCATTATGGCGGCGCTACGGCACACCTTGACGCGCTAAAAAAACCGCTGTCACATCACCTTGGCAAGCTAGTCGGTGCCCACGCTTTAGCGCGTGGCCCGATGGGCTGGCGGGTGCGGCGTGCCCGTTCGCCCCTTCTCTACTCCAGCGTCGGAAACCCTGAATGATCTGGCTGCGCTCGCTGATTTATTACGTATCGATTGCCTTCGTCTGCCTGTTTGCCAGCGCGATAGGCGGTGCGGTCTGGGGCCTTGGTCTGGCCGTTGTGTTTCTCTCCCTGGCCATCGCCTTCCATTTGCTCAACCTCGGCCGTCTGCATATCTGGATGCAGAACCGCGCGTGGACAATGTGCCTGGCAGTTTTCTGATGTGGCAGGACGTGTTCGATCGCCTCTATCAACAAGTCCGCGTGCAAAAAAAAGCGCAAGAACGACTGGCACATGCCCTCGATCGCTTCACCAGTGCGGGCGAAGCCTTGCCTGATGGCGTGATCATCCTGGATGAACACGACCGCATCGAATGGTGCAATCCGGCCGCCACGCAGCATCTGTGCATCGACCGCGTGAGCGACGTCTGGCAGATCATTACCAACATCGTGCGCCAGCCCGCCCTGCGCGATTATCTGCGCAGCCAGGATTTCACCCATCCGGTGGTGTTGCGCACTACACGGCCGCAAGAACACGTGTTGTCGGTGCAGCTGGTGCCGTTTGATATGACGCGCAAATTGCTGCTCAGCCGCGATATCACCCAGCTCGACCGGGTGCAGACCGTGCACCGTGACTTTATTGCCAACGTGTCGCATGAATTGCGTACCCCGCTGACGGTGGTGGGCGGCTTTATCGAAACGTTTATCGATTTGCCCGACCTCGAACCGGCCACGCGTAATCAACAACTGCAATTAATGTATGACCAGACGCAGCGCATGACGCGGCTGGTGGATGATCTGCTAACGCTGTCCAAGCTCGAAAACGGCCAGCAAATGAAAGAAGAAGAAGTCGACGTGCAGCAGTTGATTGTGCTGATGCAGGCCGAGGCGGATGGTTTGTCGCAAGGCAAGCACCGCATCGAACTGGGCACGCTGGCTACGCAACGTTTGATGGGCAATCACGACGAACTGCATTCGGCGTTTGGCAATCTGGTGTCCAACGCCATTCGCTACACACCTGCGGGCGGCAGCATCACGCTGAACTGGCGCGTCGACAACGGCCACGGCATTTTCAGCGTGCAAGACACCGGCATCGGCGTGGCGCCCGAACACGTGCCGCGGCTGACCGAGCGCTTTTATCGCGTAGATCGCGGTCGTTCCCGCGCCACCGGCGGCACCGGCCTGGGCCTGGCCATCGTCAAACACATTCTGCAGCGGCATCAGGCGCAGTTGCAGGTCAAATCGCGCCTGGGTGAGGGCAGCGAGTTTGCGGTCAAATTCCCCGCACATCGACTCTTACCCGATTAAAGTTTTGGCTGACGACGCGACAAAAGTACCCCGCCGTTTGCCGAAAACACTTACGCGAGTGTTTTAAATTGAATCAACGCCCCCATATACTGGCGTACCCATGGGCGCGTGCGATTGCCGCTGCACAAACTTTTTTTAGCGGGCGATCGGTGTCAAACCCTTTCGGTTGGCGGATAATACGCGGCGAATCGCGCGGGTCCGCGCCGTTTTTTTTCAAACAAAGATTAAGGTGAATGCAATGAGTAGAATCGCTGCCATCAAGCCCTTTGGGCAACGCATCTGGCTGGATAACCTGTCCCGCGGTCTGATCAAATCGGGCGAACTGGCCAAGCTGTTGCAGGAAGACGGCATTGCAGGCGTCACCTCCAACCCGGCTATTTTCTACAAGTCGATCAGCTCCGACGCCCTGTACGCAGGCGATCTGGCCGAGCTGAAAAAGCAGAATCTGAGCGCCGAACAACGCTACGAAGCGCTGGTTGTGCCGGATATCCAGGCCACTTGCGATCTGACCGCTTCCATCTACCGTGACAGCAACGGTCTGGACGGCTACGTCAGCCTCGAAGTATCGCCGGCCCTGGCCAACGATGCCGCTGGCACCATCGAAAACGCCAAGCGTCTGTGGGCCGCCATCAACCGCCCCAACGCCATGATCAAAGTGCCGGCCACCCCGGCTGGCGTGATCGCGTTTGAAGAACTGATCACCTCGGGCATCAACGTTAACGTCACGCTGATGTTCAACCTGGTTCACGTCGACGACATCCTGAACGCCTATGTGCGCGGTCTGGAAGCACGCGTTGCCGCTGGCCAGCCGATCGACAAGATCCAGGCTGTGGCTTCGGTGTTCCTGTCGCGCGTTGACACGCTGATCGACAAAAAAAACTGGACGCCATCGGCTCCGCTGAAGCCAAGGCACTGCAAGGCAAGATCGCCATCGCCTTCGTTAAAGTGGCTTACCAGCACTACAAAAAAAGCTGTTCCACGGCGACCGTTTTGCTGCACTGAAGGCCAAGGGCGCCAACCCGCAACGCCTGCTGTGGGCTTCCACCGGCACCAAAAAAACGCAGCCTTCCGTGACACCATGTACGTGGAAGAACTGATCGGCCCGGAAACGGTTAACACCGTGCCGGACGCTACCCTGGACGCCTTCCGCGACCACGGCGTTGCTGAAAACAAGCTCGACACGCAAATCGAAGAATCGGTGCAAGCACTGGTTGCCCTGCGCAACCTGGGCATCAACTACAACCTGATCGGTGAACAACTGCAGGTTGAAGGTCTGAAGCTGTTCGACGAAGCGTTCGACAAGCTGCTGCAACTGACCGCCTAAGCAGTCATGCAGCAATAAAAAAAACCGGCTCTGGTAGCCGGTTTTTTCGTCCGCAATAGTGTGCGGGCGCCATGAAGCTCAGCGCACGCGGCGGAACACCAGCGACGTATTGATGCCGCCAAAGGCAAAGTTATTGCTGACTACATAATCGCAATCCAGCTCACGACCGTCCCCGACGATGTAATCGAGCGCAGCGCAACGTGGGTCAGGTGTATTCAGATTGATGGTCGGGGCAAACCAGCCGTGGTTCATCATCTCAATGCTTAGCCAGGCCTCGAGCGCGCCACAGGCACCCAGCGTGTGGCCCATATAACTCTTGAGGCTGGAGATTGGAATTCCCGCGCCAAACACCTGCTGCGTGGCTAGCGTTTCGGCGATATCGCCCTGCTCGGTGGCGGTGCCGTGGCCATTCACATAACCGATGGCGTCGGCCTCTAGCCGCGCGTCCTGCAAAGCCAGACGCATGGCGATGGCCATAGTGGCGGCGTTCGGTTGCGTGACATGGCTGCCGTCGCAGTTGCTGCCATAGCCGATCAGCTCGGCATGGATGGTCGCGCCGCGTGCCAGCGCGTGTTCGTATTCTTCCAGGATCAGCGTGCCTGCGCCTTCGCCGATGACCAGCCCGTCGCGGCCGGCGTCATACGGTTGCGGCGTGGTGTGCGGGGCATCATTGCGGGTGCTGGTGGCGAACAGCGTATCGAACACCGCCGCCTCGGTCACATTCAGCTCTTCCGCCCCGCCCGCAATCATCACATCGGCCTGGCCATAACGGATGGCCTCGTAGGCGTAGCCGATACCCTGGCTGCCCGAGGTACAGGCGCTGGACGTGGTATATACGCGCCCGGTCAGGCCAAAGAACACCGCGATATTCACCGCCGTGGTGTGGCCCATCATTTTCAGGTAGCTGTTGGCGTTGACGCCTCGGTGGACTGGTTAAGCAGCATCTTGCCAAAGTCGGCCACCGCATCCGGCGTGCCGGTGCTGGAACCATAAGCCACCCCGGTACGGCCTTGGGTAAGGAGCGGATCGCCCAGCAAGCCTGCCTGCGCCAGCGCCAGTTCGGCCGTGCGCACGGCCATCAGCGCCACGCGGCCCATGCTGCGCGTGCGTTTGCGGTTATAGGTTTCGGGCGGCAGTTCAAACGGCGCGGCGGGCGCGCCCAATGCCGTGTTCAGGCCGTCATATTGCGTCCATGCTTCCAGCCGCTGCACGCCGCTGCGCCGTGCCCGCAAACTGGCTTCGATGCTGGGCCAGTCATTGCCGATGGGCTGATGCCGGCCATGCCGGTGACCACCACACGCCGCATCATGCCAGGCCTCCGTTTACCTGTAACACCTGGCGGGTGATATAGCTGGCGTCGGGCGAGATCAAAAAAAAGCTGACCGCCGCCGCCACTTCTTCAGCATGGCCCATGCGCTTGGCCGGGATCAGCTTGAGCGCTTCTTCCAGCACCAGCGGGTCCACCATTTCGGTATCGATCAGGCCGGGTGCCACGCAATTGACGGTGATTTTGCGCTTGGCCAGTTCCAGCGCCAGCGCCTTGGTGGCGCCGATAATGCCCGCCTTGGCGGCGCTGTAGTTCACCTGGCCACGATTGCCGATCACACCCGACACCGACGACAGCGTCACGATGCGCCCCGGCCGCCGCGTCTGGATCATCGGCATGACCAGCGGCTGCAGCACGTTATAAAAGCCGTCCAGATTGGTCAGGATGACGCTGTCCCAGTCCACTTCGCTCATGCCCGGAAAGGCGCGTCGGCGGCGATGCCCGCGTTGCAGACCACGCCATAGGGCGCGCCATGCTGCGCCACATAGCTTCCAGCGTAGCGCGGGTTTCCAGGCGGTCGGCCACATCAAACTGCAGGATTTGCACGCTGCGGCCCAGCGCGGTGATTTCGTTGGCGACGGCCTCGGCCTGTTCGCGACGGCTGCGACAATGCAGCACCAGATCATAGCCCTCGCGCGCCAGGCGCAATGCGATGGCGCGGCCTATGCCGCGGCTGGAGCCGGTCACGAGGACGGTAGAAGCGGAAGAACTCATGCGTGCTCTTTAAGGTATGCCGCCAGATCATCTGGCTGGTAAGCGGAAATCATCGCCTCGGCCAGCACGACGCCGTCCGGGCTGGTAATGCGACATGCGGTGACGCCGATGCCGTTATCGGCCTCGAATTCGCGCGTGACCGTAATCAGCAGGGGCTGGCCCACGACAAAGCTGGACACGTGCGTCACATAGCGCCGCGTCCCCAGGATAAAGCCGACGCGAGGCGTCTCGCCGCGTTGCAGACCTTCCCAGCCCGCCAGCGCGGCCGTGGTTTGCGCCATATATTCCAGGCCCAACCAGGCGCCGACTTCGCCATTGACGTCAAATAAATCATCTGCGCGCGGCGTGACGCGGGCGGTCAGCGTGCCTTTATCGACGCTGACCAGCGCATCCAGCAACAGCATCGGGCCCGCATGCGGCACCAGATCAGCGATGGGAAAAGAATGTGGCTTCATGTTGCAAGGACCAAAGCAATGTTATTACCGCCAAAGGCGAACGAATTACTGATCACGGCGCGCACCGGCG
>BBFD01000228.1 GCA_001313065.1 Silvimonas sp. JCM 19000 | reverse complement strand
GGCTGATGGGTTTCGCGATAGCGGATGGTCAGGTTGAGGTTGGGGGGGACGGGTTCATTGCAGTGGAAGCAGGCGGCCTCGGCGGAGGTGGGGGCGGGCGATGTCTGGATGGTGGTTGTTGCGGTCACAGCTTTGAACCCTGGCCGCCAGGCCTGCGGCGCATGTTTTGATGTTCGGCAAGTGCCGAACAAACCTTAAACGCCTTGCCTGCGGCGCATTTTAGACACCCGGGGGTGCCCGGGAGCACGTTACTTTTCTTTGCTTCGCCAAAGAAAAAGTAACCAAAAGAAAGGCGACCCCACTCGCGGCTCCGCCACTCGCCAGGGGGCCCGCAGGTCAAAAGCCGAAACGGACCGTCTTGCACTCACATGGCTCAGCTGCCGCTCCGCGGAACTTCGGTCGGACGGAGCCCATAAAGCCGGTCTCCTTCCCCTCCCTCGACAGGTAATGCCCGCTGTTGGCCTGGCGTGCTGCCTCGTTGCTGCGCAACATCGGGTGGGCGTGGTAGCGACGGGTGACGGTGAACATCGGTAGCGACTGCTTAACGCGCCCATCTGGCACGGCCACCGCCGTCTAACTTGTCACCGCTCCCGCAAGAACCGCCAACCTCTCATACGGTGGGTCAAGACCCACCATCCAAAGCCGCCAACAGAACGCAAGCGCTGGCTTTCGAACAGACGCCGCGGCATAACCGAAATGTGCGTTGCCCCAAAACAGCCGGGTCACGCGCCATACGGGCATGAGCCGCGGCAGTCTTGCTTGTCTACTTATGCCAAACCCTTGGGCAGCGAAAACACCACGTTCTCTTCCAGCCCTTCCATCGGGGCGACTGATTCCGCGCCGAATTCCTTGATTCGCTCTACCACGCGTTGCACCAGAATTTCCGGTGCGGACGCGCCTGCGGTCAAGCCGACGCGGACTTTGCCGCCGAACCATTCCTGCTTCAGTTCGCTGGCGTTATCCACCATATACGCCGCAATCCCCAGCGTTGCGCCCACTTCGCGCAAGCGGTTGGAGTTGGAGCTATTGGGCGAGCCCACTACGATCAACACGTCCACGTCGCGCGCCAGTTGTTTGACGGCGTCCTGGCGGTTTTGCGTGGCGTAGCAAATGTCGTCCTTTTTTTCGGGCCGACGATGTTGGGGAATTTCGCGCGCAGTGCGTTGATCACCGATTGCGCATCGTCCACCGACAAGGTGGTTTGCGTTACGTAGCCAGTTGGTCCGGCCGCGTTACCGTCAGCGCCAGCACGTCGGCTTCGTCCTCCACCAGATACATGCCTTCGCCTTCGGCCTGGCCCATGGTGCCTTCCACTTCCGGGTGGCCTTTGTGGCCGATCATCACGATCTGGTAGCCCTGTTCGCGCAGGCGTTTTACTTCCAGATGCACCTTGGTTACCAACGGACAGGTGGCGTCATACACGCTCAGGCCGCGCGCTTCGGCTTCGCGCCGTACCGCTTGCGATACGCCGTGCGCGCTGAAGATCACCGTATTGCCAGCGGGCACTTCGTCCAGTTCTTCGACGAAAATGGCGCCTTTCTGCTTCAGGTCTTCAATCACGTATTTGTTGTGCACCACCTCGTGCCGCACGTAGATCGGCGCGCCGAATTTTTTTTCCAGCGCGCGCTCGACGATCGCAATTGCGCGGTCGACCCCCGCGCAAAAGCCGCGCGGGTTGGCAAGGATGATCTGCATGGTCATTGAGTTTTTTTCTCGCGAAGGGTGCGGTCGCAGCATCGAATCGAGGATGAGCAGACCTGCGCCGATACAGATGCTGAATCAGCCACATTAAACGCCGGAAAGTACGAACTGTTCCAGTAAACCAGAATGAAATCAATTACATGACCATAGGCCACGCGATCGATCACATTGCCCAGCGCGCCGCCCAGGATCAGCCCCAGTGCCGCGGCAAAGCGCGGTTGCTGGTGGTGTTTGCGCAGCAGGCCGATGATGACCACGGCCACCACCAGTGCCAGCACGGTAAAGAAATGCCGCTGCCAGCCGCCCGCATTGGCCAGAAACGAAAACGCCGCACCCATGTTGTAGACCAACGTCAGGCTGAAGCAGCCGGGAATGATGGGCACCAACTGGCCATACGTCAGGTGCGACGCAATCGACAGCTTGGCCGCCTGGTCCAGAATGATGACCACCACGGCCAGGGCAAGCCACTTAAGCATGCTGACGCGCCTCGCCCTTGCCAAACAGATTATCGACGCAGCGTGCGCACAAGCCCGGATGATCAGCGTGGCTGCCCACCGTTGGCGTGTAGTGCCAGCAACGTTCGCACTTGGCGGCCGCGGAGACCTTGACGGCAATGGCCAGGGCATCGCCGGCCACCACGCTGGCGGCCGATACGATCAGCACAAAGCGCAGATCGTCGCCCAGGCTTTGCAGTGCGGCATAGGTGGCAGGTTCCGCCGTCACCACGACTTCGGCTTGCAGCGACGAACCGAGCTTGCCGTCGGCGCGTTGCACTTCGATTTCTTTCTGCACTTGCGCGCGCACTTCGCGGATTTGCGCAAAGCGTTCGATCAGCGCCGCTGCATCGGCCGGGGCCGGTACGTGGTGCCAGGTCGACAAGAACACGTTGTCGTCGTTGCCCAGCGCTTGCCACACTTCGTGCGCGGTAAACGACAGGATCGGCGCCAGCAAACGCACCAGACCTTGCGTGATATGCCACAGCGCGGTCTGCGCCGAGCGGCGGCCGTGACTGTCGGCCTGCATGGTGTACAGACGGTCTTTGATGATGTCGAGGTAGAACGAGCCGAGTTCTTCCGAGCAATATTTCAGGATTTCCTGCATGGCCGTATGGAACTCGTAGCGCTCAAACAGCGCGCCCACCTTGCTCTGGAACGCGGCATATTCGGCCAGCGCCAGGCGGTCCAGATCAAGCATTGCATCGGTCGCAACGGCCTGTTCCTGTTTGAAGTCGGAGATATTGGCCAGCAAAAAGCGCACGGTATTGCGGATGCGACGATAGGCATCCGAAGTCCGCTTCAGAATCTCTTGCGACAGCGACATTTCGCCGGAGTAATCGGCGCTGGCAATCCACAGGCGCAGCATGTCGGCGCCCAGGGTGTTGAAGATTTCCTGCGGTTCGATGCCGTTGCCCAGCGACTTGGACATCTTGCGGCCATTCTCGTCCACGGTAAAACCGTGGGTCAGCAGCTGTTTGTACGGCGCGCGGCCTTCGGTGGCGCAACCGGTCAGCAACGACGACTGGAACCAGCCACGATGTTGATCCGAGCCTTCCAGGTACAGATCGGCCGGCCACGCCAGTTCTTCGCGCTGACGCAACACGGCGTAGTGGGTGGAGCCCGAGTCAAACCACACGTCCAGCGTGTCTTTCAGCTTGCGATAGTGCGGCAGGTCTTCGGCGCTCAGCAGTTCAGCCGGATCGAGCTCAAACCAGGCTTCGATACCTTTGGTTTCGATGCGCTTGGCTGCTTCTTCCAGCAGGCGCAGCGAATCCGGATGCAGTTCACCGGTTTCCTTGTGCACAAAGAAAGTCATCGGCACGCCCCAGTTACGCTGGCGCGATACACACCAGTCCGGGCGATTGCCGATCATCGATTCCAGTCGCGCACGGCCCCAGGCCGGGAAGAACTCGGTGGCTTCCACCGCCGCATTGGCGCGCGAACGCAGCGTATCGCCGTCGACACCGGCCTTTTCCATGGCAATAAACCATTGCGCGGTGGCGCGGAAAATGATCGGGGTCTTGTGGCGCCAGCAATGCGGGTAGCTGTGCAGCAGTTTTTTCGTTGGCCAGCAATACGCCGCGCTCGGTCAACAGATTGATGATTTCAGGGTTGCCTTGCCACACGGTCAGCCCGGCAAACAGCGGCACGCTTTGCTTGTAGCGGCCGTCATCGCCCACCGGATTGTCTTTGGGCAGGTTGTAGACCAGGCTACTTGCCAATCTTCCAGGCCATGCGCAGGCGCGGTGTGCACCAGGCCGGTACCGGCGTCGGTGGTGACATGGTCGCCCAGGATGATCGGCACCTGGCGTTCATAGAACGGGTGCTGCAGTTGCAGCAGGTCCAGCGCCTTGCCGGTGGTTTCGGCGATCACCGGGCTGCCGGCCGCGCCATAACGGGCGAGGGCGGTTTCGGCCAGTTCACGCACCAGAATCAGCAAACCCTTGGGCGTATCCAGCAATTGATAAGTCAGGTCCGGATGCACCGATACCGCCTGGTTGGCGGGCAGCGTCCACGGCGTGGTGGTCCAGATCACGGCAAAGGCATCGCGATCCACCGCAACGCCAAACGCCTTGCTGACGGCAGCACGGTCTACGGCGCGGAAAGCCACGTCGATGGCGGGCGAAGTCTTGTCTTCGTACTCGACTTCAGCCTCTGCCAGCGCCGAGCCACAGTCCACACACCAATGCACCGGCTTCTGGCCCGCCACCAGATAGCCGTTGGCGTGGATCTTGCCCAGCGTGCGCACGATGTCGGCTTCGGTTTTGAAGTCCATGGTGCGATACGGGTGATCCCAATCGCCCAGCACGCCCAGCCGGATAAAGTCGGCCTTCTGGATTTCGATCTGCGCGGCCGCGTATTCACGGCACAGCTCGCGGATAAATGCGGGCGGCAGATTGAAGTCTTTCGGCTCCAGGCCATTGTCTTTGCGATATTGCACAATGCGCGCGTGGATTTGCGGGCTGTTCTTGATGGCTTTGCTGTCGCCCTTGGCCAGCTTTTCGATCTGATGCTCGATCGGCAAGCCGTGGCAATCCCAGCCCGGTACATAGGGGGCGTCAAAGCCCGCCAGCGACTTACTCTTGACGATGATGTCTTTCAGAATCTTGTTAACGGCGTGACCGAGGTGAATCTGCGCGTTCGCGTACGGCGGGCCATCGTGCAGGATGAACTTGGGACGGTTTTCTGCCTTGCGCGGGCGCGCAGCTTTTTTATACAGCTGCTCGTCTTGCCACGATTTCAGAAAGCCCGGTTCACGCTTGGCCAGGTCGCCACGCATCGGGAACGGCGTGTCGAGCAGGTTGACGGGGTACTTGTTCGACGGCTTGTCGCTCATGGATTTCGTTCTCTCGGTCGCGTATTGCTTTAAATAATCGAATGTTAACGGTGCTATATCGGGGCGCGGAGCGCTGGCTACAACGGTAGCCCCAAGGGATGTGCTTGCAGCCAGGCCCGGGCGTCGTCGCAATCCTTGTGGATTTGCGCCACCAACGCTTCCAGCCCGTTAAATTTCTGTTCGTCGCGCAGCTTGTGCAAAAAAAATCGACGCGCAGATGTTCGCCGTAAATCTGGCGATTGAAATCAAACAAATACACTTCCAGCACCGGCGCTGCGCCCGCGCCTTTAACGGTGGGCCGTACGCCGAGGCTGGCTACGCCTTCGTACACCTGGTCCAGCCCGTGCACGCGCACCGCATAGATACCCATCATCGGCGGGCGGTTATGCCGGATGCGGATATTGGCGGTGGGAAAACCCAACTCACGGCCCAGTTTGTCGCCACCCACCACCCGGCCGGAAATCGAATACGGCCGCCCCAGCAATTGCGCTGCCAGATGCATATGGCCCGCCGCCAGCGCATGGCGCACGGCGGTCGAGGACACACGTTCTTCGCCCAAGGCAATGGTGGGCACCGATTGCACTTCAAAGTCGGTACTGGCTTTCAATAATGCGAAATCGCCACCGCGCTTGCTGCCAAAGCGGAAATCATCGCCCACCAGCACAAACCTGGCATTCAGATCACGCGCCAGGATCTGGTCGCGAAAATCCAGCGCCTGAATGCCGGCAAAGGCGGCATTAAAGCGCTGCAGGATGACGTAATCGATGCCTTCAGCGGCCAGAAACTCCAGCTTCTCGCGCAAACTGGTCAGCCGCGTCGGCGCCGTTTGCGGGGCAAACAGCTCGCGCGGATGCGGTTCAAACGTCAGCAGCGCCGTAGCCAGACCGCGTTGCGCGGCCGCCAGCCGCAACTCTGCCAGCATGGCGCGGTGGCCGAGATGCAGGCCATCAAAATTGCCGATGGTCAGTGCAGTGGGGGGCAGGGCGGCGGCATGAGTGCCACGGAGTATACGCATCAGTCTGAGCAAGGTTGCGTTGCGGAACACGCGATTCTAGCTGGCGGGGGCCGGTTTGTCAGGCGCAGACCGGGTAGTCGGTGCGGCCACGCCTACATCTGCACCCCGGGCTGAGCACCGGCGCGGCTTATTCGGTGACTTCGACCACGCCGCCATCACGTGCCAGCCTTGCACGATGGTGGAAGTGCCAATGCGCACCCGCACCGTCTGGCCCGCACTGGCATTGTTCAGCGCCACCCCGTCATTGCTGATTTCGATGCTGTCGCTGCGATAGCTCACCCGCACTTTCTGGCCCTGCAGGATGACCAGCGCGGCGCGCAGCATTTCGTTGCGCACCGGCG
>BBFD01000227.1 GCA_001313065.1 Silvimonas sp. JCM 19000 | reverse complement strand
CAATCTCCCCGATCGTTAAACCCCTGATCTGTCAGGAAATGTTTATTCGACATTGTTCGACAGCCTGCAGAATCCATTTTTTTCTTACATCTCAAAAAAAACCGACGCCGGGCAATAAAAAAACCCCGCACTTGCGTACGGGGCTTCGGCCTTACTCGCTTGGATATCTATATATAGCGAGCAATCATTCCCACTCAATGGTGGCAGGCGGTTTGCCCGACACATCATAAACAACGCGATTGATACCGCGGACTTCGTTAATGATGCGGTTGGATACCTTGCCCAGCAGTTCATACGGCAGTTCGGCCACTTGGCGGTCATGAAGTCGCTGGTCTGCACCGCACGCAGCGCCACCACATATTCATAAGTGCGGCCATCGCCCATCACGCCCACCGACTTCACCGGCAGGAATACAGCAAACGCTTGCGAAGTTTTGTCGTACCAATCGGCAGCGCGCAGCTCATCAATAAAGATGGCGTCAGCGCGACGCAGCAGATCGCAGAACTCTTGTTTGACTTCGCCCAGTACGCGCACGCCCAGACCCGGCCCCGGGAACGGATGGCGATACACCATCTCATGTGGCAGGCCCAGCGCCACACCCAGCTCGCGGACTTCGTCCTTGAACAGTTCGCGCAACGGTTCCAGCAGCTTGAGGTTCAGCGTCTCTGGCAGGCCGCCCACATTGTGGTGGCTCTTGATGGTGTGGGCCTTCTTGGTTTTGGCACCGGCGGATTCGATCACGTCCGGGTAGATGGTGCCTTGGGCCAGCCAACGCGCGTTGGGCAGCTTGCCGGCTTCGGCCTGGAATACTTCAACAAATTCGCGGCCGATAATCTTGCGCTTGGCTTCCGGATCATTCACGCCTGCCAAGTGGCCCATGAACTGTTCAGTGGCATTGACGTGGATGACCTTCACGCCCAGATGCTTGTTGAAGATGTTCATGACTTGCTCGCCTTCGTTCAGACGCAGCAAGCCGTTATCTACAAATACGCAGGTAAGTTTGTCGCCGATAGCGCGATGGATCAGCGCAGCTGCGACCGAAGAATCGACACCGCCGGACAAGCCGAGGATGACTTCTTCGTCACCCACTTGTTCGCGGATCTTCTGCACCGCCTGGTCCACATAATTAGGCATGGTCCAGGACGGCTGCGCTTTGGCGATTTCGAGCACAAAGCGGTTGATCAGATCGCGGCCCTTGATGGTGTGCGTTACTTCCGGGTGGAACTGCACACCGTAGAATTGCCTGTCTTCGTCCGCCATGGCGGCGATCGGGCAGGAGGCGGTTTCAGCGATCAGCTTGAAGGTCGGCGGCAGCTCGGTCACCTTGTCACCGTGGCTCATCCACACTTCAAGCAGGCCGTGGCCTTGTTCGTTGGTGCGATCCTGGATATCGCGGAACAAAGCGCTATGGCCGCGGGCACGGATTTCGGCAAAGCCAAACTCGCGCACATGGCCGCCTTCGACCTTGCCGCCCAGTACTTGCGCCATCCACTGCATGCCATAACAGATACCCAGCACCGGCACGCCCAGCTCAAACAAGGCCGGATCCGCCTGATAATCGCTTTCGTAGACCGAGTTAGGTCCGCCCGAAAGAATGATGGCCTTGGGGTTGAACTCGCGAATGAAGTCGACCGTGACATCAAACGAGTGCAGCTCGCAATAAACGTGTGCTTCGCGCACGCGTCGGGCGATCAGTTGGGCAACTTGAGAGCCGAAATCAAGGATCAGGATCTTGTCCATGGCGCGCCTTTGGTTAACCTGCGGGTAGCAGGATGGAAAAAAAAGCTCGCTATTTTAGCGTGTTACGCCGTCGACGGCGAGCGCCACACAGCAAGGCCGCCACGCAGGCTGGACTACTGCCCTGCTCCCGTCGCTTGCGCCCAGGCCAGGGCGGTATCGATCACCGTCATGGCCCGTTCTGCCTGCGGATGATTGAGGATCACCACCACTGCCAGCATGTGGCCATCGGCCCCGCGCATATAGCCTGCGGCGGCGCGCACATTCTTGAGCGTGCCGGTTTTGATATGCGCTCCGGCGCCATCGGTATTGCGCAGGCGTTTTTTTTCATGGTTCCGTCGACCGCCGCGATGGGCAGCGACGAGATATATTCCGGCGCATACGGCTTAGCCACCCCCATTGCAGCAACTGCGCCATATGACGCACCGACACTTGCTCCTCACGCGACAGCCCGGAGCCGTTCTCCAGCACCAGTTCTGGCCAGTCACCGCCATGTTGGCGGATGACCTCATGCACGCTGCGGATTGCCGCACCGATGTCATCGGGATCAGCGGGCTGCCGCGTTTGTGCGCCCATCGTGAGGAACAACTGCCGCGCCATCAGATTGTTGCTGTATTTATTAATATCGCGGATTGCGCTGACCAGATCAGGCGATACGCTTTGGGCCAGCTTGATAGCACCAGGCGGTACGTTGCCCAAGCGCCAGTTGCCCGCGATGTCGCCGCCGGTTTCCTTCCATAGATAGCGCAGCAAGCTGGCGGTGTAGACCGGGCTATCCAGATACGACTGATATTTGTCCACCACACAATCGGGCGGCAAGGCGCCGCTCACTTTGACGCGCACGGCACCACGCGCGCCTGGTGTGGCGGTAAAAGCCAGGGCATTCCCACTACAAGCCGCATTGCTGGACACCCGCACACCATTATCGACATCCAGCAAAGCCACCGGCGGGTC
This sequence comes from Silvimonas sp. JCM 19000, assembly GCA_001313065.1. Next base: position 3,744 of record BBFD01000227.1, on the reverse strand, counting down.
GACCACCACGCGCGTGCTGCGCGTGTCGCTCAGCACATGAAACCGGAAAGCATGGAAGTTGGTCAGCAACGCATCCGGCCCCACCAGGTAAGCGCGCGCCGGGTCGTTGCCGTCATCGGCAAAGCTGCTGCGCTCCGGGATTTGCAAGGCGCTGCGATCGAGCACGATGTCGCCGGTAATGCGGTTGACGCCAGCGGCGCGCACATCGCGCAGCAACAGCCACAAGCGTTCCAGCGTTAACTTGGGATCACCGCTGCCCTTTATATATAAGTTGCCGGCGAGCACGCCTTTGTCAGGCGCGGTTTCGGACCAGGCGTCGGTGGTCCAGCTGAAGGCTGGGCCGAGCAGATCAAGCGCGCTGAAGGTGGTCAGCAATTTCATGGTCGAGGCCGGATTGACCGGGCCGTCCGCATTCCAGTATTGCGCCTGCTCCGGCTTATCCAGTGGCAGCAACGCCAGTGACAGCGCGCTGGCCGGAATATGTACCGCGTCCAGCGCCTGTTGCACCGGGGCGGGCAAGGGCGTTGCGGCCATTGCGCCTGCCATGACCATATTGCTGCAAACCAGCATCCACCTGCGACTGCACTTACCCATCTACTCATACGTCATCCCGGCCTGGCGCCGGTGATTCCGGCAGGCGCTATTGTGCCTGCGTTGCGCGGCTTGCGTGCGGCGCCGCGCCGTTGGTGCTTATACGCCGTGGCGCTGTTGCCATGCCTTGAGTTCGGCGCGATAACGGCGCAACTCCTCGCCATAGGTATCGAAAATACAGGGATCGCAGCCGTTGCCGCAGCAGCCTCAAGCGGCGGCTCGTACGGCGGTTCGGGGCGTGGATCGGCCGGCTCGGCGCTGGCGGGAACAACGGGTGTATTCATGATCTGACCGGCTGGATTGAATCGGGCCATTATCGCCCAACATAGGCGTTACGGCAGCCCGGGCCGTCTGCTCGTCAACGAGACCGCCCGCCCCGCGTTGGGACTGCAGCGTGGGCCGGTTCGACGGGTATAAAAATATCGCAAAAAATGCGTGCTGCGATGTGACAGCCCGACCGGCTTCTTTCTTATAATGCGACCAACCCGTCCCACAAGGACTGGCCCCCTCTTTTTTAACTGCTGCCGATGGTGACCCACCCCATGAATATTGCTGAGCTCGTCAAGCCAGAAACAATCCTGCTCGACCTCAACGTTTCTACCCGAAACCGATTGTTTGAAGAAATTGCCCGTAAGCTTGAGCAGCAATATGGTTTGAATAAAGATCAGATCGTTAAAAGTCTGATCGCCCGTGAAGAACTCGGCTCGACCGCACTGGGCCTGGGCATGGCGCTGCCGCACGCGCGGCTTAAAGGGCTGACCGAAGCCAAGGCCGTGTATGTGCGGACTGCCTGGCACTGCCGTTTGATGCCCCCGATGGCAAACCGGTGTCACACATTCTGGCCCTGCTGGTGCCAGAGCGTGCCACCGAAGCGCATCTACAATTGCTGGCCAGCGTGGCGCAATTGTTCAGCGATCAGGATTTCCGCCAGCATCTGCGCAACTGCGCGACGCCGGATGCGGTGTACCAGTTGTTCCAGTCCAGCGCACAGGCTTAAGGAGTAGCAATCGTGGCATCCGATACGCTGAGCGCGGGCAACAAGGCCAATATCCTGGCCGAGGCACTGCCTTATATCCAGAGCTTTCATTCGCGCACCTTCGTGATCAAGTATGGCGGCAACGCATGACAGACGAGTCGCTCAAAGCCGGCTTTGCCCGCGATATTGCGCTATTGCAATTGGTGGGGATGCGCCCGGTGATCGTGCATGGCGGCGGCCCGCAAATTACCGGCTTGCTGGAACGCATGGGCGTCAAGAGCGAGTTCCGCCGTGGCATGCGGGTGACGGACGCGCAAACGCTCGAAGCGGTTGAGATGGCCACCGCCAAGATCAACCAGGAAATCGTGGGCTTGATCAATCGCAGCGGTGGCAAGGCTGTGGGCTTGAGCGGGCAGGACGGCCGGTTTATTCAGGCGCGCAAACTGCTGCTGCCGCCTGAAGCAGGCGAAACCGAGCCCGTCGATATCGGCGCAGTTGGCGAAATCGAACGGATAGATCCCGAAGTCATCAACTTGCTGCAGTCCCGCAGCTTTGTGCCGGTGATCATGCCCATCGGTGTGGGCACTGATGGCGAGGTGTACAACATCAATGCCGATCTGGTGGCGGGTACGCTGGCGCGTTCGCTCGATGCCGAAAAGCTGATCCTGATGACCAATACGCCGGGCGTGCTCAATAAAGCGGGCAAGCTGATCCCGAGCCTGACCTTGTCTGAAGTCGATGGCCTGGTGGCCGACGGCACCTTGTCGGGCGGCATGCTGCCCAAGATCAGTTCCGCACTGGATGCGGTAAGGGCCGGCGTTAAATCAGCACGTTATTGATGGCCGCGTCCCCAATGCCTTGCTGCTGGAATTGCTGACCAGTGAAGGCATCGGCACGCTGATCCGCCCCAATGGCGGCCCGCACTTTTTTGACCGACAGCAACGTTATTTCGGCGACCTGTAATCACGCGCCGCCAGCCGTCCAGCCGCCCGCTTCCAGTCCGGATCGCGGGCGTTTGCTTCTGGGCGGGCGCCGCCTGTTTTTGATCGCGCGGGCGGACGCGCTGTGCCTAATCGCTCTCTGGTAGAATCGCCCGCTATGGCTTATCAAGTACTCGCCCGCAAGTGGCGCCCCCGCACTTTTGCCCAGCTCGTGGGCCAGGAACATGTCATCAAGGCACTCGCCAACGCGTTTGCCAATGGCCGGTTGCATCACGCATGGCTACTGACCGGCACGCGGGGCGTGGGCAAGACCACCATCGCCCGCATCATGGCCAAATCGCTCAATTGCGAAACCGGCGTCACTGCGGAGCCGTGTGGTGTGTGCGCGGCCTGTACCCAGATCGATGCGGGGCGTTTTGTGGACTTGCTGGAGATCGATGCGGCGTCGAATACCGGCATCGACAATATCCGCGAAGTGCTCGACAACGCCCAGTACGCGCCTACCGCTGGCCGCTTCAAGGTTTACATCATCGATGAAGTGCACATGCTGTCCAAAAGTGCCTTCAATGCAATGCTGAAGACGCTGGAAGAACCGCCAGGCCACGTTAAATTCATCCTCGCGACCACTGATCCGCAGAAGGTGCCGATTACGGTGCTGTCGCGTTGTCTGCAGTTTTCTTTGCGGCAAATGACGCCGCAACAGGTTTCCGGCCATTTGCATCACGTGCTGCAAGCCGAACAGATTTCGTTTGAGCCGACCGCACTGGCGCTGCTGGGTCATGCCGCCAATGGTTCGATGCGCGACGCGCTCAGCTTGCTGGATCAGCCATTGCGTATGGTGGCGGCGATGTGCGCGAAGAAGGCGTGCGCGCGATGTTGGGCGCAGTCGATCAGAGCTATCTGTTTGAGGTGCTGCGCGCCTTGGTGGCGCATGACGCGTCGCATGATGGCCGCCGCCGACAGTATCGCGGCTCGCGGTTTGTCGTATGAATCGGCTCTGCATGAGCTCGCGCATTTGCTGCATCAGATTTCGGTGGCGCAAGTGGTGCCGGCGGCGCTGGCGGATGATCTGCCGCAGCGTGGCGACATCCTGGCGATTGCCGATGCGATCAGCGCCGAGGACACCCAGCTTTATTATCAGATTGCAATTCACGGCCGCCGCGACCTTGCCCTGGCCCCGGATGAATACGCCGGTTTTTTCAATGACGCTGATGCGCATGCTGGCCTTTGCGCCGG
>BBFD01000226.1 GCA_001313065.1 Silvimonas sp. JCM 19000 | reverse complement strand
CCTGATTGCCGACCAGGCCACCCACCACGCCGCCACCGACCGCGCCACGCCCGAGCCGCTGCCTTCGTGCTGCACGGCTTCCACGCTGGTTACCCGGCCACAATTGGCGCAGACCGGTGCGTTCTGGGTGGGCGCATTGTTGTTGGCGTACTCGGTGCCTTCGTTACGCCCGGTAGCGCGCTGGCTGTGATGTTTGGTGCTGGCGGTTTTGACTGGGGCGGGTGCCGGGGTAGCAGCAGCCACGGGTTGAGCCGTCGGAGTGACGGGGGCCGAAGCTCCGCGACTTGCGGCAACGGCGTAACCAGGGCAACAGCGGGCTGGCTGGCCACCAGTGCGGCATTGGTATCTTCGGTTTTGGGGCCACCCATCCAGCCCGCAAAATGGGCAACGGCGGCGGCACAAGCGAGGATTACCGCACCGGCGGTAACCCAGATAACGGGATGAAGTTTCTGGTCAGACATGGTGTTTCTCCTTTAGCGTTCGGGCCTGACTGGCCTCGTTCTTTTTTGCTGGAGAAAATTCTATCTCCGCGCAATCCGGCCATGCTGTGAACGTATCCACTAAGCCTGCGGGTTACGCCGCGTGCATGAGTCATAGCGTGAACAGCGTCTCATAACCGTCGGTCACTGAGTATCGGCCGTTAGGTTTAAAGCGGTGTCAGCGTAATCCGCCAAATTGCCGGTTGGCCCGGCACAAAGTCGCATTCAGGGTGTGAGGTGGCGCACCCGCCAAGCCGCTGCGTCCGTTTCAGGCGCCGGCTACGGCTTGCCAGTTGCTGAAGGCCACGGCTTGTCCGACCACCGTACCCGCATCGTCCAGCAGATTCCACAACCGGCCGTCTTCAATCCAGAAGCGCTGGCCATGGGCGTCGATGCGTAAACCGCGGTAGTCGGTGATAAAGCCATCGCGCGCAACTTGAGCCAGCATGGACTGGCGTTCTGACTGCTGCGGGGCCTGGCTGACAAGCGCGATGGCATGCCAAAGAAAGTGGGCCAGTCGTAGCCAAAGCAGCGTTGCGCCGCATGGTTGGCATAAATAAAGCGCGGATCGAGTTCGGCGTTATGCGCCAGCAGGCAGAACGGCGCGTCTTCATACAGCCAGCGCGTGGCATCGGGCAAAGACAAGGCAGGATCGGCCAGCGGTTCACCCAGCAGCAAAGCATGGCTGTTCAGTAACAAGCGGGCGAACTCTAGGCGCAGCGGGTGTGACATGGCGTGGGCGAGCTGTCGGACAGGTTTGTAAGCGTTGTCAAAACTAACTACAAAGCCACGCAGCGTCAAACCGGAGGCGGCTTGCGCAGCGCGATGATGCGCAATAGCTGCAAACGGCATGTTTCCATCCTGTCCTGTCGCGTAACCAGCTGTACGAATTGTTAACAAGCTAACAGTCTGCGGCGCGCTTCCCCGGCAGTATCGGCCCATCCCCCGCCGCTGAGTGCGGGCAAGCAGAACACAACAGGAGAAACATCATGACGACCATGCATCGTCTTTTGCAGGCACTGGCCGCGCTGGCCCTGGTTGGCGCAGCGGGCAGCGCACTGGCCCACGACCATGATCATGATCGCGATGGCGATCGGCATGATCATTACGATCATCACGATGACCGTGGCCGCCACGAAGGCTGGCACGGCGGCCCGCCGCCGCATCATCGCGATGATCCGCGCTGGCACGAACGTGATCGCTGGGTAGGCTGGCGCGAAACGCGGGTGCATCATTTTGTCGATTGGCGTCCGGGCTATGTGTACCAGCCGGGCCAGTGGGTCTGGTACCAGGGGCATGCCTATGAAGCGCGCGTGCCGGTCGCTGCCAATGTGGCCGTGGTGCCGGTGGCGCAGCCGGGCGCCTGGCTGGATATTTCGGCGCGCATTCCGCTTAACTGATCCGGCCGATCTGATCCGCAGCACAAAAAAAGCCACGCAGCAATGCGTGGCTTTTTGCATGGTCTGGCGGCTGCGGCTTATTTCAGCTTGCCCAGTTGCTCGTTCAGCTTGCCCAGCTTGTCTTGCAGTTCGGCAATCTGCGCCCGGTCTTTTTCGACCAGATGCGCGGGGGCCTTGTCGGTGTAGCCGGGTTTGTCGAGTTTGGCTTGCACCTTGTCGAGACCCTCTTGCGTCTTGGCAATTTCCTTGGTCAGGCGCGCAGTTTCGGCGGCCTTGTCCACTTCTACCTTCAGCATCAGCCGCGCATTCGGTGCCACCGCCACTGGTGCGTCATCCGCGGGCAGGGTGGCCACGACGTGCACTTCCGACAGCTTGGCCAGCGGCTTCAGGTAATCGGCAAAGCGCACCAGGCTGGCATCGCCTTCAAGGAACAGCGGCACTTTCTGCGCCGGACTCAAGCCCATCTCGCCACGCAGATTGCGCGCGGCAAACGCCAATGCTTGCAGGATTTCGACATCGGCGTTGGCCGCCGCATCAATCTTGCTTTCGTCCGCCACCGGCCACTGGGCAATCATGATCGAGTCGGTGTTTTTTTGGCATGCGCCAGCGGTGCCACGGTCTGCCACAGTTCTTCGGTAATGAACGGCATGATCGGATGCGTCAGACGCAAGATCACTTCCAGCACGCGGATCAGCGTGCGGCGCGTGGCGCGTTGCTGGGCCGGGGTGCCGGTTTGCGTGGAGACTTTGGCCAGCTCGATATACCAGTCGCAGTATTCGTTCCAGACAAACTCATAGATCGCTTGCGCGGCCAGATCAAAACGCAGCGTATCCAGCGCCAGCGTCACGGCTTTTTTCGGCCTCTTGCAGACGGCCGATAATCCAGCGATCGGCAAAGCCGTAATCCAGTTCGGCTTCTTTGCCATCGACCAGATCAAAGCCGCAATCCTTGCCTTCCACATTCATCAGCACAAAGCGCGTGGCGTTCCACAGCTTGTTGCAGAAGTTGCGATAGCCTTCGCAGCGCTTTTGATCAAAGTTGATCGAGCGGCCCAGGCTGGCCAGGCTGGCAAAGGTAAAGCGCAGCGCATCCACGCCATAAGCGGGAATGCCTTCCGGAAATTCTTTCTGCGTTTTGGCGGCCACTTGCGGGGCTTTTTTTCGGGGCGACGCAGGCCGGTGGTGCGTTTTTTTTCCAGCAGCGGTTCCAGCGCAATGCCGTCGATCAAATCCACCGGATCAAGCACATTGCCTTCGGACTTCGACATCTTCTTGCCTTCGCCGTCGCGCACCAGACCATGTACATACACCTGCTTGAACGGCACCTTGCCGGTCAGGTGGGTGCTGAACATGATCATGCGCGCCACCCAGAAGAAGATGATGTCATAGCCGGTCACCAGCACCGACGACGGCAAAAAAAACGCCTGCAGTTCGTTGGTCTGGTTAGGCCAGCCCAGCGACGAGAACGGCACCAGACCCGAACTGAACCAGGTATCCAGCACATCGTTATCGCGCGTCAGCGTTTTGCCGCCGGCCTGAGCTTGCGCCTCGGCCTCGGTGCGCGCCACGTAGACCTTGCCGTCTTCGTCGTACCACGCCGGAATCTGATGCCCCCACCACAGCTGGCGGCTGATACACCAGTCTTCGATATTCTTCAGCCACGCTTGGTAGGTGTTCACCCAGTCGCCCGGCACAAACTGCACTTCGCCGCTATCGACCACATCCAGCGCTTTTTTGCGTGATGCTCTTGCCGGTCTCGTCCGGCTTGCTCATCGCCACAAACCACTGGTCGGTCAGCATCGGCTCGATGACGGTGCCGGTGCGATCGCCACGCGGCACCATCAGCTTGTGTTTCTTTACTTCGACCAGGAATTGCGCATCCAGATCGGCCACCAGCTGTTTGCGCGCGGCAAAACGTTCCATGCTTGATAAGCCGCAGGTGCGTTGTCATTGATCTTCGCGTCCAGCGTCAGAATGGAAATCTGCGGCAGATTGTGGCGTTGGCCGACGGCGTAATCGTTGAAGTCGTGCGCCGGGGTCACCTTGACCACACCGGTACCGAATTCCTTGTCGACGTAGTCGTCGGCAATAATCGGCAGCTCGCGGTCGCACAGCGGCAGGCGCACTTTTTTTTGCCGATCAGATGCGCGTAGCGTTCGTCTTCCGGGTGCACCATCACGGCCGAATCGCCCAGCATGGTTTCCGGGCGCGTGGTGGCGACGGTCAGGTGCGTCAGGCCGCCTTGCGCGTCGGCTTCCACCAGCGGATAGCGGATGTGCCACAGATGGCCATCTTCTTCTTCGCTGATCACTTCGAGGTTGGAGACGGCGGTGCCCAGCACCGGGTCCCAGTTGACCAGACGTTTGCCGCGGTAGATCAGGCCTTGCTCAAACAGGCGCACAAACACTTCGGACACCACGCCGGACATGCGATCGTCCATGGTGAAGTATTCGCGGCTCCAGTCCACTGACGCGCCCATGCGGCGCATCTGGCCGGTGATGGTGTCGCCGGACTGTTGTTTCCATTCCCAGACTTTTTTCAATAAACGGGCCGCGGCCGAGGTCGTGGCGCGAAATGCCCTGGGCATCAAGCTGACGCTCCACCACAATCTGCGTGGCGATACCAGCGTGATCGGTGCCCGGCAGCCACAGCGTGTTATCGCCTTTCATGCGGTGATAACGGGTCAGACCATCCATGATGGTCTGGTTAAAGGCGTGGCCCATATGCAGCGTGCCGGTCACGTTGGGCGGCGGCAACTGGATGCAGAACGGCGTGGCGTTCATGTCCATGCTGGGGCTGAAATAATGCGCCGATTCCCAGCGCGGATACCAGCTGGCTTCGATCGCAGCCGGTTCATAACTCTTGGCGAGTTGTTCGAGTGCAGTGCTCATAGGTGCAGAGGCCCGGAAAACGATGCAAAACCGGCAATTATACGTGCAGTGCCGCAGCAGCGGGGCATGACGATGCTGAACGCTGAGCCTTGTCAATCCGCAAGCTTGTCGTAAACTGGACTACAACCGGTTCAGTGATACTTAACTTGGCTGTGCCGCTGTATGGCCCAAAATGGTTTCATGTTGCAACGCATCCGCGATGCGTCCCCCATGCACCCTCACGGAGTATCAAAAAAAATGGCAAATAACACCGAAGAAACCCTGATCAATGATCTGCAAGGCGTGCTCACCGAAACTGAGGGCTATCTGAAAGACGCGGCCGATCAGACCGGCGAAAAAAAGCCAGGCACTGCGCGAAAAAAAGTGATCGCCAATCTGCAAACCGCCAAAGAAAAAAACTGCTGGAAACCGAAAAGCTGGTGGCTGAAAAGACCAAGTACGCCGCCAAAGTGACTGACGAATACGTACACGACCATCCGTGGCAATCGGTGGGCGTGGGCGCTGCCGTTGGCTTTTTTTGTTGGGCCTGCTCGTCTCGCGTCGTTAATTCAGCGCGATCATGAGCGAACAACAATCCGCCCGCGAACACCACCGCGGTATTGCGCAGCGCCTGGCTTCCAATCTGGCAGGCCTGGCGCATAACCATCTGTCACTGTTTGGCCTTGAGCTGCAGGACGAAAAAAAAGAACGTCTGGTCAAAGTACTGATCCTGGTACTGGTCGGCGCGTTTGTCGTGTGGCTGGGGCTGGCCGTGTTATCGGTCGCGCTCGTGTGGTGGGTGGCCGAAGAATGGCGCTGGGCCGCGTTGCTTGGCGTCGCCATCGTTTACCTGCCGGGGGGGCGCTCAGCCTCTATACCGCATGGCAGACGGTGGTGCAGGCCGCGCATCCGTTTGCACACACGCTGGATGAACTGCGCAAGGATAGGGAGCAATTTCTGCCATGAGCAAACTCACCCAGCGCGAACTGCGCGAGATGCGCAAAAAAAACCCTGTTGTTGCAATCTGAAGCCTATCGACTGCAACTGGCGCAAGACTGGAATACGCTGAGTGCGCCCTTCCAGAAAGGCAAAGCCGCGCGTGGCATCCTCAAGGCCTTTTCCGGGCCGGCCGGGTTTGTCGATGTGGCCACGGTGTTGCTGGCACGCGGTCGTTTTACCTGGATAGCCAAGGCCCTGCCGCTGGCATTAACAGGTTGGCGCATTGCCAAGCTGGCACGCCAGTGGATGCGCAAATAGCTCAAGAACCCGCTGCAGAACAAGACACGGCGCGTATCCGCAAGGAACGCGCCGTTTTTTTTACGATGCGGGCAGGGGGCGCCGCTCAGTCCTTGAGCAGGCCACGTTGACGTAGCTCGGTGCGCACCAGTTCATCGATGCGCGGCGCGAGGCGGGCTTCCAGTTCGACGCTGACCTTTTCCACCAGCGCGACCAGGCTTCGCCATAAAGCGATTGCATCATCTGCGCGAAGTGCTGGCGCGTAAGGCGTTCGACTTCGGTGGAGATATCGACGGCCAGATGCGCGGCCACGCCTGCGGTCATTTCGGCGATGGCGTTGGCGTCGAGTTGCGGCGCGGCGGTGACCTCTGTGGCAAGCGCCGCAAGCTGTTCCGGCGCTTCAGTGGCGGTAACAAGCGCTGCAACTTCGCCCGGGGCGATGGGCGGGTTG
>BBFD01000225.1 GCA_001313065.1 Silvimonas sp. JCM 19000 | reverse complement strand
AGCCGGTGCTGCAGCGGCGTCCGGCAAGTCGGGCGATAGCAGCGCCCGATCAAACAGCACTGGCAGCAACCACCCCAGCGTTAACGTCAGCGCGGGCAGTGGCGCCAAGGGCGATCCGCAAGCAGCAGCCGATGCCGAGCTGGTCCGCAAGGTAGCGGGCAGTCTGAAAGAATTGATGGCGCTGGTAAAACTGCATCTGCGCGGCCAGCCCAGCAAAGACATGCAGTCGGCCGAAGCGGCAATGAAAGACGTCGACAAGATCGTCAAGAACATGGGCGGCAGCACCAGCATCGGCAACGTCAGCAGCAGCACCGGTGCGCTGACCTCGCTGATGAGTTCGCTCAATTTTGGCTGAGCCGTGTTACCGCATCGGGTGGGCCTGGACGGGGACGCCAGGTCCCGCCTTCAAGCCATTGCCACGCGCTGCAATGCTGGCATGCAACGCTGATGGTGGGTCTAGACCCACCCTATCGGCGGCGCCCGTAGCGGGCAAGGCTGCAAGGCAGGGCGGTGGCGCTGCTAGCCGCCCACCACCGGCACCATGGTGGGCAAGTCCAGCGGCAATTCTGCGCTGGCATGCGCGCGCGCGACTTGCGCGGTGGGTACGTCCTCGATCCACACCACGCAACTGGCGCCCGGCAGTTGGCCGCCGCTAATGTCCTTGCTGGCGCCGGGCGGGGTTTCGTACAGCATGCGGTTGATATCAAGTTGCCGCTGGCACGCGTGCCCAGTCGGCGCTGCGCTCAGTGCAACCGCGGCATCGGCGAAGTTGGCGTAAATCGTCAGGGTGCGTTGATCCCCCAATGTCCACTGCGCCACCAATGCCTTGTCCGCTAACGGCGCGGCTTGGGTGGCGCGCGCACCGTTCAGCGCCGGGGCGATGGCGTGTTGGCGGATGGCCAGCAATTCGCGTGTCAGATCCAGCCAGCCGGTGGCCTCTTCGTCATCCAGCGGCGGCATGCCCGGCGCCGAAGCATTAAAGGTTTGCGCCTCGTTCGGATCAGGAATCTGCGCGCGTTTCTCTTCGTTATTGAACGCGGCAAAGTGGGCAAACTCGCGACGTCGGCCATTACGCACTGCCTCGGCCAACTCGCCATGATGGTCAGTAAAGAACAGGAAGGGCTGTTTGCTGCCCCATTCCTCGCCCATAAACAGCAGCGGAATCTGTGGGCATAACAATTGCAGCACCCGGGCCGCGCGCAGTTTTTGCGGCGAGGTCAGCAAGGTCAAGCGTTCGCCCATGGCGCGATTGCCCACCTGGTCATGGTTTTGCAAAAAAAAGAAGATAAACGCGGTGGGTGGCAGCAAGCCACTGCGCGCGCCGCGATGCTCGCCTTCGCGCAAAGGCCACGGTTCGCCTTGCCAGGCAAAGCCCTCGCTCAAACAGCGCACCAGGTGCTGGATGGGAGTACGGCCGTCCGGGGTATGGGCAAAGGCCGAGTAATAGCCTTCGTCCTCATCGGTCAGCAACACATGCAAGGCATTGTGGACGTCATCGTTCCATTGCGCGTCGTAGCGCGGATCGTTGGCAATGTCGTGGCTGCCCTGACGCAGCAATTCCGCCGAGTTCTGTTCGTTTTCCAGCATCAGATGCACATGCCGCTCCGGCGCGACATTAGCGCGGATGTTGCGCGCCAGTTCGGCCAGCCAGTCGTCATCGGCAATCGCGTGCACGGCATCAAAGCGCAGGCCGTCAAAGTGGAAATCGTTGAGCCAGTACAGCGCGTTTTCCAGCCAGAACTGGCCCACTTGCGGCTGGCGGAAATCGATGGCCTGGCCCCATGGCGTATGCGGCCCGTCGACGAAAAAGGTCGAGGCATAGGCATGAAGAAAATTGCCATCCGGACCAAAGTGGTTGTAGACCACATCCAGAAACACCTGGATGCCGAGACCATGTGCGGCATCAATTAACTGATGCAGTTCTTCCGGCGTGCCTAGCGCCTCATGCACCGCAAACGGTAGCACGCCGTCATAACCCCAGTTGCGATTGCCCGGTGTGGCAGCAATCGGCATCAGTTCGATGGCGGTAATGCCAGTGCGGCCAGTTCGGCCAGCCGATGCAGCACGCCGTTAAACCCGCCGAGGGTGCCCACATGTAGTTCATAAATCACTGTCTCGCCCCACGGCCGCCCGATCCAGCCGGATGCGGGTTGCTCCAGGCCTGCGCATCGGTCACCACGCTCCAGCCATGCGGCCCGCCTTGCTGCAAGCGCGAGGCGGGGTCGGGCAGGATGCGCTCAGGCTGCTTGAAGCCATAGCGTGTGCCAGGTGCGGCCGCCGTGGTCAGCTCAAACCAGCCGTCACCACTGGCAGTCATCGGCAACGGGTCACGTTGGTCTATCACCAGTTGCAGTTCGGTTAAATCGGGCGCCCACAGGCGAAACCGGGTCTGGCCCTCGCCGATATAGCGCGCGCCCCAGGCCGGGTTGTCGGATACGGGTTGTTGCATGCCTACCTCTCAGAATGTTGCGGATATTCAGGTTCAGGGATCCGGTTTCTCGCGCAGGCTAAGCAGCCGATCTGCCAGTTGGCTTAGTCGGCGCAAGATTGCCGGGGCCAGTTGGATGTCGTGCAGCACGGTAATGGCCAGGCTGCGCGCAGCGGCTTCGAGCATCAGCAAATCGAGCACGCCCTCGGTGAGCGCACGGTCGGGCTCGCCACTGTCGCCGTCCCACGCTTCCAGCCACGCGGTCAGCGTCGCCACGCGCAAGGTGCTGCGTACCATCTCGATCAGCCGCAAGCGCTCGGCATGCGGCGCGGGCATGGTGTGCGCCGGGTCTTGCGCGGCGGTATCCAGCGCCATATCCAGCGATTCGAGCAAACCCGCCACATCACGCATCGGCGTGGTCTTGATGCGTTTGAGCTCGGGTTCATTGGCGCCAAAGCCGCCAAACAGCACGTCATTAAGCGCCATCAGCACGTTGTCAAAACTCATCGCGCCATGAATACGCTGCAGGCGCGAACCCACGGCGCGGCCAGCGATAACTTTGCCGGCCTCTTCCAGATCAGCTTGCAAGGCGGTCAGATTGTCGAGGCGCGCTTGCGCGTCTTCCGGCAGTTGCTTCCGCAACAGCGCCAGCGCATCGATACTTTCGCGCAGCCGGACATGAGCGCGTTCTGCCCACGCCGCAGTGTCTTCAGCGCTGGCGGCACGCGGGGCAAAGGCTGGATCGCTGCTATTGGCGGCAAACAGCTTGTGCATTTCGCCCAGATGCAGACCGGCGGCGCGTACTGGCGGCGTCAGGTTGTCGAGCAAATCGACAAACCAGTCGCTTTGTTCCAGCGCCGGGCGTTGCGCGGCCGAGGCATCGGCCGCAGCGGCCACCGAGAGCAGGTCGTTCAGGCTGCGATTAAGGTTATCGACGATCCAGGTGCTGGCGCGGCCCTGGTTGCGCACAAAGCGGTGCATCACCAGCAGCGTGTTTTCGTCGCCATTGGCGTCCACGCGGATGCAATGCCCCAGCCAGTGCGGGATGCGCTCAAAGTTCTGTTCGGCCAGATAACGCAGCAACTCGGTTTCTTCGTGTATGCCCTTCTCGATCAAGCGGTCCATCTTGATAACGGCCAGGTCATCCACCACCAGCAAGCCGCGCATATCCTGCACTTCCACCCAGCGCACTTGCGCGTCGTCGGGCAGGGTCAGATCGGGGGCCGGATCGGGCGTTTCAAAGCGCAGATGGCCGCCATCCGGCAACGGAATTTCGCGATGGTCGGCAAAGGCTTTGACCAGACCGCGGGCGAAGGAATCGATGCCGACCGCGTCGGTCAGATAGCCGAGCTGACGGCCCCGGCGCACGCGGAACAGCGCGCGTTGTTCGATCAACGCAGGCATGCCTTGCGCTTCCCAGTACACACCCAGCGGCAGCAACCATGAGCCGCTTTGCTGGCCATCGCTGACTTCGATCTCGCACAGATAAGTGCCAAGCGCCCGGTTCGGTCGGACGTTCGTCAATGCGTGCCATATAGCCAGGCGCACCGGCAAACGCTGCGAGCCGGGATACCAGCGCCGCACGGTCAGATAGGCGGGCAATACTTCGCGTTCCAGTTGCGCGCGATGGCCGTCCTGATCGCTGAGCAGGGTTTCCACGGTTTGCACGGTGTTGCGTACCACCAGCGTGGTCAGCTCGGCCATCGCCGGTTCCGGAATCTGGCTCCAGTCCGGGCGCTGTGCCACCTCGGACATTTCCAGCCAGTAGAAGCCATACGGCGGCAGGGTCAGCGTATACAGGCCGCTGCCGACTTGCGGGAAAGCCGCGCCCCCCATCAATTCCAGCGGAATGCGCCCGGCGTAATCCGGAATATCCAGCTCGACCGCTTGCGCCGTCCGCGCCAGGTTGGCCACGCACAGCAGCGGTGCTTCGCCCGGCATTTCGCGCAGATAGGCCAAAATGCGGCGGTTGCCGGTATGCAAAAAGTTGATGGTGCCGCGACCGAAGGCGTGGTGGCGACGGCGCACGGCAATCATGCGGCGCATGCTGTTGAGCAGTGAGTGGCCATCGCGGATTTGTGCCTCGACGTTGACCGATTCATAGCCATACAGCGTGCCCATCACCGCCGGCAGCACCAGTTGTTCGGGGTCGGCCAGCGAGAAGCCGCCATTACGGTCGGGCGACCATTGCATCGGCGTACGCACGCCATCGCGATCACCCAGATGAATGTTGTCGCCCATGCCGATTTCATCGCCGTAATAAATCACCGGCGTGCCTGGCATCGACAGCAACAGGCTGTTCATCAACTCGATGCGGCGCCGGTCGCGCTCCATCAGCGGCGCCAGGCGGCGGCGGATGCCCAGATTAAGCCGCGCCCGGCGGTCGGCGGCGTAGGTTTGCCACAGATAATCGCGCTCGGCGTCGGTGACCATTTCCAACGTCAGTTCATCGTGGTTGCGCAGGAAAATCGCCCACTGACAGTTGTCGGGAATATTGGGCGTCTGGCGCAGGATGTCGGTAATCGGAAAGCGGTCTTCCCGCGCGATGGCCATATACATGCGCGGCATCAGCGGAAAGTGGAACGCCATATTGCATTCGTCACCGTTGCCAAAGTATTGCTGCATGTCTTCCGGCCAGGCGTTGGCTTCGGCCAGCAACATGCGGCCGGGATAATGCTCGTCCATAAACGCGCGCAGTTTTTTCAGCACGGCGTGGGTTTCCGGCAAATGCTCGTTGAGCGTGCTTCGCGTTCGATCAGGTACGACACCGCATCAAGGCGGAAGCCATCCACGCCCATATCCAGCCAGAAACGCACCACGCGCAACACGGCTTCCATCACGCGCGGGTTATCAAAGTTCAGATCGGGCTGGTGGGCAAAAAAAAGCGGTGCCAGTAGTACTGGTTGGCCACCGGTCCCACGTCCAGTTGGATTTTTCGGTATCCGAAAAGATGATGCGGGTGCCGGCGTATTTCTGATCGGTGTCGCTCCACACATAAAAAAATCGCGCCAACGGCTATGGCGTGGCGCCTGGCGCGCGCGCTGGAACCAAGCGTGCTGGTCCGAGGTATGGTTGAGCACCAGATCGGTAATCACACGCAATTTGCGCGCATGCGCCTGCGCCATGAATTCGCGCGCGTCGGCCAGCGTGCCGTAGTCGGGATGCACGCCTTTGTAATCGGACACGTCGTAACCATCGTCCTTGCGCGGCGACGGATAGAACGGCAGCAGCCAGATTGCATCCACGCCCAGCGACGCAATGTAATCCAGCTTGGAAATCAAACCTTTAAAGTCACCGATGCCGTCGTTATTGCCGTCCATGAACGACTTGACGTGCACCTGATAAATGATGGCGTCGCGATACCACAGGGTGTCGTTGCCCCCTTCCGCCGGTGGCCATTCGGCCGGACGAACCGCGTGCTTGCCGCGTGTGTTGTTAGCCATGCATCACCCCCGCAAGGTGACAAACCGGAGAGGCAGAATCGACGCTGTACAAGATATATCCCTCGCGTTGCTTATGGTTGGTCCTACAGCGGGTTCAGTCGCAGGCCGCGGGCCACTGGGATGTGGCATCCGCACAATGGTCTGATCCGCGCACGCCTGGCGCCACGCCGCTGTTGCTGACCTCATCAGGATAGACAAACCGGCGCGTAAAGCTGCCAGCCAATACGCCTTTGCGCGTAGGCCGTGCCCTTCTTTTTTGCTCAAGCCCTACCCGACGATGGAGTAACCCGATGGAGCGATTTCATACTGCTTATGACTGGATGGTCACCAACCTGATGGATTTTGGCGTGAATGTGGGCATTGCCTTGCTGATCCTGGTGGTTGGCTGGTGGCTGTCCAACCGTGTCAACGCCTGGCTTAACCGCTCACTGGCGCGCACCCATGCCGATGCCACCATCCGCCCGGTGCTGGCGAATGTCTTGATGTGGGCGGTGCGCGTGATTGCCCTGGCCGCGGCGCTGGAACGCTTTGGCGTGCGCACGGCCAGCATTATCGCGGCGCTGGGCGCGGCCGGTCTGGCCATC
>BBFD01000224.1 GCA_001313065.1 Silvimonas sp. JCM 19000 | reverse complement strand
CCGCCGCGTTGATCGCGACGCGCAACACGGTGCTGTCGGCGGCATGGGCCGCGCTGCTGGCAAAACTGGCGGCCAGGCCCAGGGCAAGGACGCGGAAGAAAGTGGAATAGCGCATGACGGTGTTTCCTTGTGCTAACAGTCAAAACGGGGCACGCACAGGCGGCCCCGGTCGGTCACATCTCAATCAAAGCTGTAGGCCAGGCGGGCGTAGTAGAAGCCGCCGGTAATGCCGAAGGGCGAGAAGCTGCCATACGCGCCGGTGCCGGTTTTGGCGTCGACAATGCCGATCTTGTCCGGATAAACGTCAAACAGATTGTTGGCCCCCACTGCCACGGTGACGTGTTTGCTGGCTTCAAACGCCACGTCGAGATCGGTAATCCACTTGGCGCCATAAACCCGGTCGTTGCTGGCCACGGTGCCGGTTTCGGTGTACTGGCCATAGCGCGTCAGCCGCAGATCAGTGGTAAAGCGCTCGTACAGCCAGTTGCCGCCAAACACCAGTTTGTCGCGCGGGGTGCCCACGGTCAGATCGCCTTGCTGCTGCCGGTTAAACAGCGCGTAGCCCAGGTTTTGCAGCACGGTGGGCGTACTTTTGAGGTGCGTGATTTCGGTCTTGTCCCAAGCGTAACCGGCGCTCCATTTGACCAGGCCGTATTGCTTGAAATCGCTGGTGTATTCGCCCACCACATCCACGCCATTGGTGCGGGTGTCGGCACCGTTGGTGTAGTACTGCGCCGATTGGCCCGGCGCAAAGCCGTTGGCCACCAGGATGGCCGAGACCGCCGAGCCGGTCAGCAAGCTGGTTTGCACAATGCGATCACGAATGCGGATCTGATAGGCATCCACCGTCAAGCGCGTGGCGCGGGTGGGCTCGGCGGTAAAGCCGATGCTGAAGTTGGTCGATTTTTTCCGGCTTGAGCGGGTCAGCGCCCAGCGCCTGCGCCATCGGCGAGTTCACCGGCAAAACCTTGACCGGATAGGTCTGCCAGACGCCGTTGGCATCCACCTGCCCGGTAAAGGTGGACGAAGCAAAAATCTGCTGCGCCAGCGACGGCGCCTTGAAGCCGTTGCTGACCGTGCCCCGCACGGCATAGCCCGGCAGGAATTGATAACGCGTGGTCAGCTTGCCCGCACCGTGTTGCCGGCGCTGTCGTCGTAATGCTCAAACCGGGCCGCCGCGCCCACGTACCAGTCTTTGGTGATATCGGCGCCCACGTCGATATATGCCGCCAGGTTGTTGCGATTGATATCGCCCGCATCCGCTGGCGACGTTGCGGCGTAAGACGCGAGGCCAGGCTGGGGATGCTGGCCAGCGTAGTAGCCGTCGGGGATGACGTAATCGCCTATCGCATACGCCAGCGGCTACCCGGCTTGATCTGATAGCGTTCATAGCGGTGTTCCAGCCCCGCTGATACATCAACCGGCTTGGCCAGGCCCAGATCAAAACCCCTGGTGAAGTCGAGGTTGTTGGTCCACTGATCGTAGATTTGATACGCCAGATTAAAACTGGTCGGGCTGCCCGGACCCAGCGTGGCATTAAGCGTGTTTTCGCCATCCAGCCGTGCGTGATCTTCGCCATACGTAGTGCTTAGATCCCATTTCCAGCCCGCCACCGTACCGCGTGCGCCCGCGGCCAATTGGTAATCCGTCTCGTAAATGCGGCGATAGGCATTGAAACCGTCCGGATAAACCTCGGGCAGCGAATTGACGTTGTTGGGCAAAAAAAACTGCCGGTGTTTTTTGCGCGAGTTACGCAAGGCCAGCGTGGAAAAGGAATACAGCTCGACGTTGTCCAGCGGCAGTTCGGCGTTATACGAACCACTGACCACGGCGTCACGCCCGGCACCGTAACTCTGGCCCCAGGTGCTGCGGTCGACGGTCTGATCGCGCGGATCAGCCGCGCCATTCGGCAAGGGGTTGTACGGATGCGGCGTGCTGCTGAGCTGCGCCCGCGTTGACGGCTCGTTGGCTTTGGCATCCAGCGCAAAGTGAGCAAAGCCGCCGTCCTGGCCTAGCCGCGTACCCCAGTCCAGGGTTTGATGGCCGGATTTGCCATCGCCCGCGTAGTTCTGGCCCAGCGTGGTTTCGGCTGCGCCGCCGCTGTCGCCTTTCTTCAGCACGATATTGATCACACCCGCGATCGCGTCCGAGCCGTACTGTGCCGCCGCGCCATCGCGCAGCACTTCGATATGGTCGATGGCGGCGACCGGAATCAGATCCAGATCCACCGGCACACCCCCATTGCCGATACGCGCCAGGTTGTTGATCAAAGCCGTGTTGTGGCGGCGTTTGCCATTAACCAGATAGAGCACTTCATCGCCAGTCAGGCCGCGCAAAGTGGTGGCGCGCACGGTCCACGAGGTACCGCCGCCGTTAATGCCAGGCAGGTTGAACGAGGGCAACAACTGATTAAGGATTTCCTTGAGGCCGGTTTTGCCGGTCGCGGTCAGTTGATCGTTGGTGACCACATCGATCGGCACCGGGCTATCGGCCACGGTGCGTTGTTCACCGCGCGTACCGGTGGTGACCACCACATCCTGGACGGTGGCGCTGTCGCTGGCGGCGGCAGCAAATCCGCTAGCGGCCAGCAAGGAAATGGCAAGGGCGAGCTGAGTGGGTCGAGCGGGCAAGTGGGCTGGCATCATTCGCTTCTTCGGTTATATGGAAGTCGTATTTAAGTGCTACGTATTATTTTGTAGCGACGATACGGGGCGAACGTGCCTGCGGCAAATCAATAATTCGTATGGTTTTTATGCAAACAACGCATGAAGCCGCGCCCATAAAAAAAACGACGGCATCAAAGCCGTCGTTTGCGGGCGCTCGCGTGGGTTAAGGGCCGGGTTCAGTCACTGCGCCGGGCATCCGCACCCGCTGACGCCAGCGCATACACCGAATGCACATCCGTCGACGTGCCATACCAACGCACCGGATGCCCGTATGCATCCAGCGTGGCCATGGTGCGCGACAGAAACCAACGGTAATTGCCGGCGGCATCGCGGATCGGAAACGTGTCTTCCCATGCTTTGGCGTCGGCCACCGCGTGCAACAGGCCCGTGCTGGCGCGGGTACTGAAATCAGGATGTATGGCCGCAATCCATTGCGCATTCAGATCGCCCCGATCGGGCTGGCCGGTGTACTCGCGCCAGCGGTCGTTGAGCCAGACGACATCGCCGCTGGCGTCGAGCATCCATGCCATCTGCGGCATCACGTTGGCCATGGTGCGATACAGCGATTCGTCCAGCGGTGCTTGCGCGGAACGGCTTTGTATCAGCGTGTGCGACAAGCGCTCTTCGTTGTCCTTGTCGCGCAGCACTTTAAGGTAGCCGACGATGGCATCGTCCTCACGCAGCGGCATGACCAGCCCGGAGCCCCAGAAGCGTGAACCATCTTTGCGGATATGCCAGCGCTCGTCATCGGCGCGCCCGGTTTCACGCGCTTTGGCCGCTTCGCGCTCGGGGATGCCCGCAGCCCGGTCCTCCGGCGTAAAGATAATGCTGGCTGGCGTGCCAAGGATTTCTGCCCGGCTCCAGCCAAAAAATATTGACCGCGCCGACGTTCCATTCGGTAACCCGGCCATCCAGGCCAGCCATCACGATGGCGTAAAACGTGGCGCTATCCAGCATCGCCTGCAGATGTTGTTGCGAACGTGCCAGCGCACGCCGCAAGCGGTCTAGCTCCGCAGCAGGGTCGGTTTCAGACATGGGATGAACTCTGGCAATGAGGGGAAGGTGTTTTGCGGGTGTGGTGTCTTTATAGCCCGCGTCGCGCTGCGTTGCAGCAAGGCGGCCGACCCGCCTGGGCGGCTTGTCAGGTAAGCAAGCTCACTCCGTTGGTCGATGTAGTTGTTTTTTTTAACCAACTACGCTATTGCTGTCGCGGCTTTTAAGGTTAAAATTTACACATAAACAACCCCAAGCTTTCGCCAAACAGCAAATTTTGATGTCGACTCTTTACTCCCGGTTGGCGCGAGGCCTTGTGCAGAAACCAACCCCACAGGATAAAAGGAGAGCCTGACCGTGATCGATGTCGTCGCCCGAAACTACGCGCGCTGGTTTGCGCCACCCCAGACTGCGGTGGGCACTGCGGTGCGGCAAGACATCGAATTGCTGCGCGTGCTGTCGGCCGCCGCCATCGTCTGGTTTCATTGCGGCGGCGTGGGGTCCAGCGGTGCCCACGCCGGGCTGATGGTGTTTGT
Source organism: Silvimonas sp. JCM 19000 (assembly GCA_001313065.1). Next base: position 2,299 of record BBFD01000224.1, on the reverse strand, counting down.
CATGTTGTCGATCTTTTTTTGCCGGCAAAGGCAAACCCGTGGCGCTGCGGGCGCGCCGCCTGTTAGTGCCGTGGTTGGTATGGGATCTGTTTTACGCGGGCTTCAACGTGGCGCGGGGGCAAACGGCGTTTCCGTTTTCGCATGGGCTGGTCTCAGCCGTGCTGGGCGGCTCGATGTTTCATCTGTGGTATCTGCCTTATATCTTTGCGGTGCTGGTGGCGCTGGACTTTGCGCGCAAGCGCATGGGCATGGCGCGCTTGAGCTGGCTGGGCCTGGCCCTGCTGGCGCTCAGCATGTTGTTTGCCCCGGGCATCGCCTATTGGGGCATCCACAATGGCACGCCGTTTATTGAATACAGCTGCGTGCTGCAATCGACTTGCTTCGGCATCTTTGTTGCCGGCTATACCAGCCTGCCCGTCTGGCCGCGTCGGTTGGCCCTGGCCGTGTTGGCGCTGATTGTCACCAGTCAGGTGGTGCGCAGTGGCCTGCCGATACTGGCGGTGGGGCCACTCGCCATGGCGTGGACCACATGGCTGCTGCTGTTTCGCCAGCCCCGGGCCTGGAGCGTGGATATGCGCCCGCTGTCCAACTGTGCGTTCGGGGTTTATCTATTGCATCCGCTGGTGCTGATGCTGGCCTTGCACTGGCAGGTGCCGCGCACCCTGCTACTGTCCCTGGGCGTATTTGTGGTCACGCTGGGCCTGGTGCTGCTGGCGCGCCGTTACGCCCCTGACTTTGCCCGCTACGCCTTATAAAGACATACGGCCGCCCCCGCCCGCGTTCTGGCATCAATAGGCAAAGCGTTGGTAGCTTCGCCATCGGTTTCGATCACATCCTCAACCTGCGGCATGGTGCGCAACAGCCGCTGCGCCCGCGGGCTGAGCGCTTGATAGACATTGCGCGGCACATCGATGTGCACTTCCGGCCGGTAATACCAGCGCCGACTGTAGCCCAGCACCACCATGGGCCGTGGCGCTTCGGCATGATTGGGCGTGCCGCGATGCAAGGCGCGTACATCACGAATCATCACGTCACCCAACTGCATCGGGATGGCTTTGAGCGGTAGCTCGCCGCGCTCATAGGCCGCCATAGCGGCATGGCGGTTCATCCGGTGCGTACCGAGGGTGGTTTCAAACGGGCCATTTTCCAGCGTCACATCGCACAGCGGAAAGTTGACTGCCAGCTGGAACGACGGCGTTTCGGCCTCGCCTTCAAACAATTCGGGCGTATCGCGATGCACGTCCTGATAGGTGGAACCGCGCAAGGGCGTATCGCTGGCCAGTTGGCACAGTACCGGATCAGCCCCGGCCACACGCTCAACGATGGCGATGATGTCCGGGTCACAAAAGATCGCCTCATCGGCAAAGATGCCGTTAAACGGCAAGGTAATGTAATGCCGGTTCTGTCCGCGCACCGCAGTGCTGGAGGACTGCAAGCGGGTGCGCAGGATTTCAGCAAAGGCCTGCTGCCACGCCTGCAACTTCTGCACGGAAAAAAAATGCTGCGGCAAAACCACCATGCCATCGCGCTCAAAAGCAGCGGCAAAGGCATCGTGTTGTTCGACGGTATAACGCATTGCAATCCTCGCTGGATGGGCCGACGCCCCGGGCAGCGGTTGCCCGGGAAAATCCATGATAGTGCGCCCGCGCAAAATCCACCGGGCCGCGCGCGCCCCGGCTTAACCGCGGCGCGCGGCTTCGATGGCGGCGATGTCGATTTTGCGCATGGTCATCATGCGTCGAAGGCGCGCTTGGCTGCGGCGGGATCGGGATCAGTAACTGCAGCAGTCAAGGCCCGCGGGTGATTTGCCACGACAGGCCCCACTTGTCTTTGCACCAGCCGCAGGCGCTTTCCTGACCACCGTGATCGACGATGGCATGCCATAAACGATCGGTCTCGGCCTGATCATCGGTGGCCACCTGAAACGAAAATGCTTCGCTGTGCCGGAACGCCGGGCCGCCATTAAGGCCCAGACAGGGAATGCCGAGCACGCTGAATTCCACCGTCAACACCTGGCCCTGTTGCCCGGACGGAAAATCGCCCGGCGCGTGATGGATGGCGTGGACGGCGCTATCGGGAAAGGTGCGCGCGTAGAACTCGGCGGCCTCTTGCGCCGTCCCGTCGTACCACAAACAGATTGTGTTTTTTGCTGACCATACCGGCTCCGGAAGAATGCGCATCGGTGGCGCAATGTTCTTCTGGATAGACCATCGCGGCGCGGTCTGGCCCGGCACATGACGGCTGGACGCAACGCGCCCTAACCCATTTGCCCGTCGGGCCGCGCCCGCCAGTACATCGG
>BBFD01000223.1 GCA_001313065.1 Silvimonas sp. JCM 19000 | reverse complement strand
CACGGGGATGGGGGCGATCGGCTTTGAGAACCGGCTGATGCTTGACCACCGGACGTGGCTGCGGTTGCGGCGGCGGGGGCTGGATTTTGGGCTTGGGCTGTGGCGGCGCAACCACGGGTAAGGGCGCCGGCGTTTCCAGCGTGACAATAATTTCTTTGGGCGGCACGGGCGGCGTGGCTTGCACCGTATGCAGTAGCGCACCGATTACCAACAGGTGGGCACCGCTTACTACGCCCAGCCGGATTGCGGTCTGGTGGTTCATCGTTAATGAGAACTACTTGCATTGGAAACAGCCGACAATAATAATGCGAACGCTTCGCATTTGCAAAGTTAAGACATTTGAACGGTACAAGTTGCGTAAAAGCCGTCGGTCGATCCCACATAAAATAGCTCGCGCGCACTGCCACCTGCCAGGCACGTTTGCATCGGTCAGGGCCGTAACACGCCATCAGCAACGGTGGCTGTCTGTTTATTTGTTGTTGGGGAAATACATGATCGCCGGTTTGCTTGAAGAAAATCACAAGGGTTTTTTTGCCCGACAGTCTGCGCAAAGGCAGTTTTTTTAAAATGGCTCAAGCGCGTGCATGCGTGGCTGGGTTTGTGGGGTGCCGCGCTGGGCTGATGTTTGGCGTGTCGGGCTTTCTGCTTAACCATCGCGCGCAAATGAAGATCAACGCAGTGACGCCGGTGGAAAACACCGTGCAAGTGGCGCTGCCCGACTCCGCGCGCACCGATCCCAAGGCCTTTGCCGAATGGTTCTCCGGCTATACCCGGCTGGGCGGCCACGCTCGCACGCGGGTAAGCCCGGCCAAACAAGTGGTCTGGAACAATATGCCGGTGCAGAAGCCCGCCGAGTGGCAAGTCACGCTGGCCAGGCCCAACTATTCGTTTAGCGCCACCTATACCCAGGGCAACCAGCTGGTTGAAGTCAAACGCAGCGATACCAATTTCTGGGGCGTCATCACCAATCTGCATAAAGGTGTGGGCGCGGGCGTGGCGTGGGTGCTGCTGGTGGACACATTGGCTGGCGCACTGGTCACCTTATGCATCACCGGTTTTCTGTTGTGGAGCCGTCTGCACGGCCCGCGTCTGGCCGCTTTGGGTCTGATCGGCGGGGCCATTGCGTGGGGCTGTTGCTCGGTGCTGGCCTGATGGCGCCAGGGCCTGAGCGGGCATGATGGATCAGATGCGGCGCGGTACAATGCGCCGCATGACTGATCTGGTATATCTCAACGGCTATCCGCCGCACGTGCTGGAACGCGTGAGCGCCATGCTCTCGGAGGGCACGCTGGCGCCCTGGCTGGCGCAACGCTATCCCGAAAAGCACAGCGTGCAGACCGACAAGGCGCTGTACGACTTCGCCATCGAACTGAAACAACGCTATCTAAAGAACGCCGCGCCGCTGGCCAAGGTACTGTTTGATAACCAGATGGTGCTGGCCGGCGGCACGCTGGGCACCAACACCTTTGCCGCGCGCGTGCAGGGCGGCAATCTCAAACGCAAAAAACGAAATCCGCATCGCCAGCCTGTTCCGCCAGGCGCCACCGGAATTTCTGCGCATGATCGTCGTGCACGAACTGGCGCATCTCAAAGAAAAAAAAGACCACAACAAAGCGTTTTATCAGCTGTGCAGCCATATGGAACCGGACTACCACCAGCTGGAGTTTGATCTGCGGCTATGGCTGACGCTGCGTTAGCGGCCCCCCAAAAAAAACACCGTCTGCAGAGGCAGACGGTGTTTTGCAATGCTGTGGGGCTGACCGCAGCGCGGCAGCCCAACAACCTTGATCAGTTCTTGGATTGATCAACCAGCTTGTTCTTGGCAATCCACGGCATCATGCCACGCAGTTGCGCGCCCACCTTCTCGATCGGGTGCTCCGCGTTCAGGCGACGACGCGCGGTCATGGCCGGGTAGTTGGTTTTGCTTCCAGGATGAACTGCTTGGCGTATTCGCCCGACTGGATGCGATACAGCGCTTTCTTCATGGCTTCTTTGGTCGCAGCGGTCACGACTTCCGGGCCAGTCAGATATTCGCCGTATTCAGCGTTGTTGCTGATCGAGTAGTTCATGTTGGCGATGCCGCTTCGTACATCAGATCAACAATCAGCTTCAGTTCGTGCAGGCATTCAAAGTAAGCCATTTCCGGGGCGTAGCGGCTTCGGTCAGGGTTTCGAAGCCTGCCTTCACCAGTTCAACCGCACCGCCACACAGCACGGCTTGTTCGCCGAACAGATCGGTCTCGGTTTCTTCGCGGAAGTTGGTTTCGATCACGCCGCCTTTGGTGCCGCCGTTGGCTGCGGCGTACGACAGCGCCACGTCACGCGCCTTGCCCGACTTGTCCTGGTACACCGCGATCAGGCTCGGCACGCCGCCGCCTTTCAGGTATTCCGAACGCACGGTGTGGCCCGGGCCTTTCGGGGCAACCATGATCACGTCCAGATCCGCGCGCGGCACGATCTGGTTGTAATGCACGTTAAAGCCGTGAGCAAACGCCAGCGCGGCGCCTTGCTTGATGTTCGGCTCGATGTCGTTTTTTTTGTACACGTCGGGCTGGTTTTCGTCCGGCAGCAGAATCATGACCACGTCAGCGGCTTTGACGGCTTCGGCCACTTCTTTAACCACCAGCCGGCGTTCTCGGCCTTGGACCACGAAGCGCCATTCTTGCGCAGACCGATGGTGACGTTAACGCCGCTGTCTTTCAGGTTCAGCGCGTGGGCATGGCCTTGCGAACCGTAGCCGACGATGGTGACTTGTTTACCCTTGATCAGGGAGATGTCGGCGTCTTTATCGTAGAAAACTTTCATTGTGTAGTGCTCCTGACTTGGCTTTGTGAGACGTGAGGTGGCCGCGCGGCATGCCGCACGGCGAACGCCTCACTCAGATTTTAAGAATGCGTTCACCGCGGCCGATGCCCGAGGCGCCGGTGCGGACGGTTTCCAGAATAACGGTGCTATCGATCGCCTTGATGAAGGCATCCAGTTTTTTCACCGGGGCCGGTCAGTTCGATCGTGTAGGTTTTTTTTCAGTCACGTCGATGATGCGACCGCGGAAAATATCCGCCATCCGCTTCATTTCTTCGCGCTCTTTGCCGGTGGCCCGAACCTTGATCAGCATCAGCTCGCGCTCGATGTGCTCGGATTCGTTCAGGTCGATTACCTTGACCACTTCGATCAGCTTGTTCAGTTGCTTGGTGATCTGTTCGATCACTTCGTCCGAACCATGCGTAACGATGGTCATACGGCTTAGCGTCGGGTCTTCCGTGGTCTGCACGGTCAGCGAGTCAATGTTATAACCCCGCGCCGAAAACAGCCCGGTCACGCGGCTGAGCGCACCGGCTTCGTTCTCGAGGAGGGTGGACAGAATGTGGCGCATTGTTCGTCCCCTTAGCTCAGGTTGCCGTAGTCGCGATTGTTTTCAAAAGGCACTTGCTGATAGTCGCGCATGTGCGGCGGCAGATCCATCTGGTTAAGGCCACGGCCGTTCTGGATCATCGGGAACACGTTCTCGGTTTGATCCGTACGGAAATCAATAAACACCAGGCGTTCTTTCAGGCTGGGGCCAAACGCTTCTTTCAGCACCGGCTCGACATCGGCGGGGTTTTCGACCTTGAAGCCGACGTGGCCATAGGCCTCGGCGACTTTTACAAAGTCAGGCAGCGCATCCATATACGACTCGGAATAACGCGTGCCGTAAAAGAATTCCTGCCACTGCCGCACCATGCCCAGGTAGCGGTTGTTCAGGCTCAGCACCTTCACCGGCGTGTGGTATTGCTTGCAGGTGGACAGCTCTTGAATGTTCATCTGGATCGAGCCTTCGCCGGTCACGCAAGCGACTTGCGCATCGGGGTTGGCCAGTTGCGCGCCCATCGCGGCCGGCAAACCAAAGCCCATCGTGCCCAGACCGCCGGAATTGATCCACTGCTTGGGACGACGGAACTTGTAGTACTGCGCCGCCCACATCTGATGCTGGCCGACGTCGGATGTGACAATCGCTTCGCCGTTGGTGACTTTCCACAGCGTTTCAATCACGTGCTGCGGCTTGATCACCTCGGTGGACGGCGTGTACAGCAGGCTGTTGGGCTTGCGCCATTCGTTGATCTGCTTCCACCAGTTGGCCAGTGCTTCGGCATTGGGCTTCTGGCCGCTTTCGCGCAATTGCGCCAGCAGATCGGTCAGCACGTGCTTGACGTCGCCCACGATAGGAATGTCGACCTTGACGCGCTTGGCAATCGAGGACGGATCAACGTCGATATGGATAATCTTTTTTTGGGCGAGGCCAGGAACTGGCTGGGCACCGAAATCACGCGGTCATCAAAGCGTGCGCCGACGGCAATCAGCACGTCGCAATACTGCATCGCCAGGTTGGCTTCGTAAGTGCCGTGCATGCCCAACATGCCAACAAAATTGGGGTGGGTGCCATCAAGCGCGCCCAGGCCCATCAGCGTATTGGTGGTGGGCAGGTTCAGCAGATTGGCAAGATCAGTCACTTCCTTGCCCGCGCCGCCCTGAATGGCGCCACCGCCCACATACAGGAACGGACGCTTGGCTTCGGCGATCAGATTGGCTGCTTTCTTGATCTGACCCGGATGGCCTTTGGTAGGCGGGTTGTAGCTGCGGATGCTGACCGACGACGGATAGCTGAACGTGGTCTTGTTCATCGTGACATCTTTGGGGATGTCGATGACCACGGGGCCCGGTCGGCCCGTTGCGGCGATATGGAACGCCTTCTTGAAGGTCGTGGCCAGATCGCGAATATCTTTGACCAGGAAGTTGTGTTTAACGATCGGGCGCGAACAGCCGACCATATCCACTTCCTGGAAGGCATCGAGGCCGATGGCATTGGTGCCCACCTGGCCCGAAATCACCACCAGCGGAATCGAATCCATGTATGCGGTGGCAATGCCGGTCAGCGCATTGGTAGCGCCCGGGCCGCTGGTGACCAGCGCCACGCCGACTTTGTTGCTGGAGCGCGAATAAGCATCAGCGGCATGCACCGCGGCTTGTTCGTGGCGCACCAGCACGTGTTTGAATACCTCTTGCTTGAAGATGGCATCGTAAATTTCAAGAACGGCGCCGCCAGGATAGCCGAAGACGAATTCAACGCCTTCTTCCTGCAGACAGCGCGTTACGATCTCTGCGCCCGAAATCTCCATGGGTCAACCTTTGTGCGAACGAGTTAACGATGTCGGGATCGCAGGGACGACGGCGCAAATGGGCAACACGGTTACATGATGTGAACGCGGTGTGCGACAACAAATACGCCAGGAATGACCCGCGCATGGCTGGATGCAATGTATGTATTCCATCACGACCAGGTGCATGCGTTGCGATCCTGATTGATGTACCGGCTTGCCGCCGTCAAAGAGCTACGCAAAAGGTCAAGGCCATGGCCGTGAAGGCATAACACGCGATGCAGACGTGCAAACGGGCGGGTGTGCCAGTGTGCGTATCAGCGGCGAATTGCGACTTCGAAAACCACGGAGTAACCGTTTTGCAACCCTACATGCAAGGCTTGTGGCCCGCAAAAGTGACGACCAGATAAAAAAGTGCGCTGGCGGTTGCCGTTCGGCGCGGGCGGCTGAGTAGGCCCGAACGCTTTAAAAGACTGGGTGTAGAACCCCAGACGCTACCAAAACGCACCAGATGTGGCAAGCTTTTCAATTTTGCGTGTGTATCGCGCACCAGCGCAGGGCGGTCATCGGCGGCAGCCGCCGTCTGCCGGAGCCCCGGAATAAACAAAGGACACGGCCTGGGCCGTTTGTTACCATTCGCGCCTGTTTCAATTTACTGAGTGCCTGGTGCCGATGTCGCCAGGGTTCGGGTTGACGCGCCACGGAGACGTATTCTGAAAGGGACGGACAAGCTCGCGGCATTTCTGGCCGAGGTAGAACGCCGCGCATTCAAGCAGGCGTACTATGCCGTTCAGGACGAAGACGCCGCGCTCGATATCGTGCAGGACGCCATGATGCGACTGGCCGAGCGCTATGCACACAAGCCGCCCGAAGAATGGCCGATGCTGTTTCAGCGCATCTTGCAAAACGCCATCCGGGATCATTTCCGTCGGCAAAAGGTGCGTGGTTTCTGGGTAACGCTGTTTTCGGCGTTTGAGAGCAAGGATGACGACGCGACGCCGGTGATCCGCTGGAATGGCTGCCCAACCAGGAACAGGCGCCCAGCCGCAAGACGAGCACGAACAGGCTCGCACCATGGCCGCCATCGAAGACGCCGTGGCACAACTGCCAGCCCGTCAACGTGAGGCCTTCATGCTGCGTTATTGGGAAGAACTCGACGTTGCCGAAACCGCAGCCGCAATGGGCTGTTCGGAAGGCAGCGTCAAGACGCATTGTTCCCGCGCGACACACGCGCTGGCGCAACGGCTCAAGCAGCAAGGTATCGTTTGGTCAGGCATACGGGGAGGGACCTGAGATGGAACGTCCGTCTGGAACAGAACACGAATTCGGTCGAAAAGTGGCGTCGGTGCTGGATAACAGCCCGCTGTCCGCCCACGCGCAAACGCGGCTGGCGCAAGCCCGCCAGGCGGCGGTGGCGCATGCG
>BBFD01000222.1 GCA_001313065.1 Silvimonas sp. JCM 19000 | reverse complement strand
AGCACACGCGTCGCCATCAGCGTAGCGACGTCCTGCGCCAAGGCGGATGCCAGCGCGCCCAGCATCGCCACCAGCAACCCTGTTATCAACAGGCGGCGGCGCGGCAGATGGCCAAACAGCATCTGGATTAACGGGGCGGCAATGGCAAAGGTCAGCGCAAACACCGCCGTTAGTGGCGCGATCTGCGCGGGCGTGCTGTGCAGGCCTTGGGCAATGGCGGGCAGGCCGCCAATCGCGGCCATGGTATTGGTGCCCATGGTGAAGTACGCCGCGGTCAGCGTGTACAGCGCGGCGGTGCGTGCGGAAGTCGGAGTAGATTCGGCCATGATGACGTCATATCAGAAAGACAATGCCGCCACTCTACGCAGCGCCCAGCTATCCATATAATGGATTATTCGTATACCTGACATAACGCCCATGGATTTGCGCAGCCTGGATTTAAACCTGCTGGTGTCGCTGGATGCCTTGCTGGAAGAACGCAATGTCACGCGTGCCGCCGCGCGTTTGCACCTCAGCCAGCCCGCACTCTCGGCGCAGCTGGCGCGCCTGCGGTTGAGCTTTAATGATCCCTTGTTGATACCGGCGGAGCGCGGTCGTGGCATGGTGGCCACCGCGCGCGGTCTGCAATTGCACGCCGAACTGGCGCCCTTGCTGCAGTCGCTGGCGCGCGTGGTCAGCCATCGGCCGCAATTTGATCCGCTCACGCATGAGCAGGTGTTTCATATCGCCGCCAGCGACAACGCCACCGCCGTGATCGGCCTGCCGCTGATCGAAGCCTTGCGCACGCATGCCGGCGAAAAAAATCCGCCTGGCTTTCCACAATCTGGAACCCGACCGCATCGCCAGCCAGCTCGAAAACGGCGAGATCGACTTTGTCATCGCCTCCAGCCGCACGCTGCCGCCGCAAGTACGCTCGCTGCTATTGCTGGATCAGGCTGCGTGCTGGCGCAGCGCAAGGGCCATCCGCGCGGCAACCAGGCGGTGAGCGTGGACGAATACTGCACGCTCAAACATATATTGGTATCGCAGGATGGTGGCGGCCTGTATGGCTTTGCCGATGAGGCGCTGGCGCGGCTGGGGCGCACGCGCCAGGTGGCGTTGTCGGTGCAGCATTTCACCGTGGTGCCGTTGATTTTGCAGCGCACCGACTATGTGAGCATCTTGCCCACACCGCTGGTGCAGCGGCATCTGCATGTGCTGGATGCGTTTGAGGTGCCGTTTGAGGTGCCGATCAGCAATTTCAGTCTGGCGTGGCACCCGCGCAACCAGCAAGACGGCGCCAGCATCTGGTTACGCCAGCTGGCGCTGCGCACCATTCGTGATGTAGCGCAGCCCGAGCTGTATAGCGTGTTTAGCGCCGTCACTTAAGGTGCGGTTTCTTCCACCTGCTGGGTGAACTGCACGCGATGCATTTGCGCATACGCGCCGCCTTTATCCATCAGCTCGGCATGGCGGCCCGCTTCCACGATGCGACCCTGGCTCATCACCACAATGCGGTCGGCGTTTTCGATGGTGGACAAGCGATGCGCGATCACGATGGTGGTACGGTCCTGCATCAGGTTTTCCAGCGCGGCCTGCACTTTGCGCTCGGATTCGGTATCCAGCGCACTGGTCGCCTCATCCAGAATCAACACCGGCGCATCTTTATAGATGGCGCGCGCAATGGCCAGACGCTGGCGCTGCCCGCCGGACAAACGCACGCCGTTTTCGCCCAGCATGGTGTTAAAGCCTTCCGGCATCGCTTCGATAAAATCGAGCGCGAAGGCGGCGGTGGCGGCGGCGCGGATGCGTTCCAGATCGGGCGCGGCGTCGCCATAAGCGATGTTGGCAGCCACCGTATCGTTAAACAGGATCACATCCTGGCTGACCATCGCAAACTGGCGGCGCAGATCATGGATGCGGAACTGGTTAACCGGCACGCCATCCAGCGTAATGCCGCCGCTGGTGGCTTCGTAAAAGCGCGGCAGCAAATTGGCCAGCGTGGTTTTGCCGCTACCCGAACTACCCACCAGCGCCACGGTCTGGCCCGGCGCGATATCCAGCGAAACATGGTCCAGCGCGGGCCGGTTGTTGCCGCCGTAATCAAAGCTGACGTCGTCCAGCTTCAGCGCGCCTTTGGCCCGGCCGATTTCTTGCGTGCCGTCGTCCAGTTCTTCGGTTTCATCCAGCACGCCAAACACGGTTTCAGCCGCCGCCAGGCCGCGATGCAGGCTTTCGTTGATGCGGGTGATGTTCTTGATGGGCGACTGGATCATCATCATCGCCACCATAAACGACACAAACGCACCCGCCGTCAGCTGGCCCTGTTGGGCGCGCAGGCTGGCGTAATACACGATAAACGCCAGCGTGATGCCGATCAGCAACATGATCACGCCCGAGTTCATGCTCGACGTGGCCGCGCGTTTTACCGTCAGCGTGCGCACGCTATTGTTGACGCGCAAAAAACCGCGTCAACTCAAAGCGAAAGCCGCCAAAAAATCTTGACCATGCGTTGGCCGGACAGGCTTTCATCCAGAATGCGCGTCATATCGCCCATGCTGGATTGCGTCTCGCGCGAAATCCGGCGTTGACGACGGCCCACAATGCGGATCGACAGCGCCACCCCAGGAATCAGAATCAGACACAGCAAGGTCAGTTGCCAGTCGCGGTACAGCATCAGCCCAGCAAAAACACGGTGGTGACGGAATCGCGCACCAGCGTGGTCATTACCTGCACGCCCGCATCCATAATCTGGCTGACGTCATAGGTGACGCGCGACACCAGCACGCCGGTCGACGATTTGTCGTAATAGCGCACCGGCAATTTAAGAAAGCGGCTGAACATCTTTTCGCGCAGGTCGTACATCACGCGCGCCGAAATCCAGGCGCTGCCGTAATCGCTGCCAAAGTTGGTCACCAGCCGGATCACGGCCAGGCCAAAAAATCTCCAGCGGCAGATCCCACGCTTCGGAACGCGCCAACGAATCGGCACGCAAATTCTGGTCAACCAGCGGCTTGAGCAAGCTGGTCAGATACACATCCACGCCAGCCGCAGCGGCCAGACAGAAGATCGACAATGCCACCACGGGCCAGTACGGCTGGATTTCTCTTAACAGGCGGAAATACAGGCTCGGCTAGAGTTCATGCCCGGACTCATCAAAAAAACAAACCGCGAGTATAACCGCTGATGGCCGCGCCGCCGCCTACCAGTCACCCCATTGGGATTGCAGCACCGCCAGCACGGCCTGGCCCGCGGTTTCGGTTCTCAGAATGCGCGGGCCTAAGTGGATGCCGACAAACCCGGCTTGCTGCGCAGTCATTTCCTCTGCGCCGGTCAGGCCGCCTTCGGGCCCGACCAGCACGGCGGCGTGCGTAACCGGCGTGGTCAGATCGCGCAAACGCGTGACCGCGCCGGGGGCCAGCGTCAGCTTGAGCAGGTCGGCGGCAGATCGCGCAATACCGATTCCAGCGTGCCCACCGCGCGGATTTGCGGCACGCGGGTGCGGCCGCTTTGCTCGCAGGCCGCTTGCGCAATCGATTGCCAATGCGCCAGCCGGCGCTCGGCGCGTTCGCCACTCAGGCGTTGCTGGCTGTACTGGCTGTAGAACGGCCAGATTTCCGTGACGCCCACTTCGGTGGCTTTCTGCACGGTAAAGTCCATGCGCTCATTGGCCGATACCGCTTGCAGCAAAATGCTGTGGATGGCCGATTCGCGTTCGATCGGCTGGTGCTCCGTCACCAGCACGCCCACCTCCCGCTTACCCATCAGGCTGATGCGGGCGCTGTATTCGCCGCCCTGGCCATTAAACAGCGTGATCGATTCGCCCGGCTGCATGCGCAGTACCTGCACATGGCGCGCCACGGTTTCGGGCAGATTGAATGCGCTTTCCAGCGCCAGCGGATGGTCAACAAAAAAAACGAGGCATGGCAGCAGTATCTATATAAGGCGGCATCGCGATGCCCGGATTGTGGCCCGGTTTGGCCGCACAACGCCAGCCACTGTCACGGCACATTTGGATAAGGATTGCGCCATGACTCGGCGCAAGCGTTGTGGCTACAATGCAAGACTCCTCCGACTCCCACCCTGCGCTGACCTCACCATGCCCGAGACCGACCACGATTATCTAGAACGTATCCTCACCGCCCGCGTGTACGACGCCGCCATTGAAACCCCGTTGGACGCGGCGCCGAATCTGTCGCGCCGAATTAACAACACGGTGTTGATCAAGCGCGAAGACATGCAGCCGGTGTTCTCGTTCAAGCTGCGTGGCGCTTACAACCGCATGGCGCAGCTGACGCCAGAAGAACTGGCGCGCGGCGTGGTCACCGCCTCGGCCGGTAACCATGCGCAAGGCGTGGCGTACTCGTCACGCGTACTCAAATGCAAGGCCACCATTTTTATGCCGGCCACCACGCCGCGCATCAAAGTCGATGCCGTGCTGCGCAATGGCGCCGAAGTGGTGTTGATCGGCGATTCGTTCTCGGACTGTTATGACTCGGCCGTGCAGCGTGCCGAAGAAACCGGCGCCACCTTCGTGCATCCGTACGACGATCCGTATGTGATTGCCGGCCAGGGCACCATCGGCATGGAACTGCTGCGCCAACACACTGGCAAGATCGATGTGATTTTTATCCCGGTGGGTGGCGGCGGGCTCATCAGCGGCATCGCGTCGTACATCAAACGACTGCGCCCCGAAACGCGCATCGTCGGCGTGGAACCCACCGATGCCAACGCCATGTATCTGTCGCTCAAGCTGGGCGATCGCGTGGTGTTGCCGCAAGTGGGCATCTTTGCCGATGGCGTGGCGGTCAAGCAGGTGGGCAGCGAAACCTTCCGCCTGGCGCAAAAGCTGGTGGATGAAGTCATCCTGGTGGATACCGACGCCATGTGCGCCGCGATCAAGGATGTGTTTGAAGAGACCCGCTCCATTCTGGAACCGTCCGGTGCGCTGGCGGTGGCCGGGGCCAAAGCCTGGGCCGCGCGCGAAAACGCCACGGGCCAGACCTTTATCACCATCGCCTCGGGCGCCAACATGAACTTTGACCGGCTGCGTTATGTGGCCGAGCAAGCCGAACTGGGCGAACAGCGCGAAGCCGTCATCGCAGTCACGCTGCCGGAACGCCCCGGCGCATTCCGCACGCTGTGCAGCGCCATCGGCGCCCGCAATATCACCGAATTCAACTATCGCTACGCCGATACTGAACAGGCGCATGTGTTTGTCGGCCTGTCGATCAACAAGCGCAGCGAAGTGACGGCGCTGATCGAAAACCTGGCCGAAGCCGGCCTGGCCGCGATTGACCTCACCGACAACGAACTGGCCAAGCTGCACATTCGCCATCTGGTGGGCGGCCACGCGCCGCATGTGGATAACGAACGCGTGCTGCGCTTTGAATTCCCCGAACGCCCGGGCGCGCTGCTTAACTTTCTGAATACCATGAGCACGGAATGGAATATCTCCTTGTTCCATTACCGCAATCACGGCGCGGACTACGGCCGCACGCTGGTGGGCATGCAAGTGCCGCCATCGGACGAAGCCGCGTTTGCCGCTTTCCTCGAAAAACTGGGCTATCGCTACTGGGTGGAAACCGACAACGTCGCTTACAAGCATTTCCTCGGCTAAGCGCTGTCGATATTTGATCCACGTTTGTTGATAAGCCAGAGAGAACGACCATGCAGCGATATCGCGTAGGTGGCGCCGTGCGCGACCGCTTGTTGGGTTTACCGGTCAAGGACATCGATTGGGTGGTGGTCGGCGCCACGCCCGAAGCCATGCTTGCCGCCGGCTACAAGCCGGTGGGCAAAGACTTTCCGGTGTTCTTGCACCCCAAAACGCGCGAAGAACACGCGCTGGCGCGCACCGAGCGTAAATCCGGCCCCGGCTATAAAGGCTTCCAGGTTTACGCCGCGCCCGACGTCACGCTGGAAGAAGACTTGCTGCGGCGCGACCTGACCATCAACGCGATGGCCGAGAACGACGCCGGCCACGTCATCGACCCGTTTAACGGCAAAGCCGATCTGCAAGCGCGCCTGCTGCGCCACGTTTCCGATGCGTTTATCGAAGACCCGGTGCGCATCTTGCGGCTGGCGCGCTTTGCCGCCCGCTTCGACTTCGACGCCGCCCCCGAAACCATGACGTTGATGCGGCAAATGGTCGCCAATGGCGAAGTCGACCATCTGGTGCCCGAACGCGTGTGGCAAGAAGTGCACGCGTTGATGGAACAGAAACCCTCGCGCATGTTCCGCATCCTGCGCGATTGCGGCGCGTTGGCGCGCGTGATGCCCGAAGTGGACGCGCTGTTTGGCGTGCCGCAACCCGAACAACATCACCCCGAAATCGACACCGGCGTGCACGTAATGCTGGTGCTCGACTACGCCGCCGCTGAAGACCTGCCGCTGACCGCACGCTACGCCGCGCTGTGCCATGACCTTGGCAAAGCCACCACCCCCGCCGACATCCTGCCGCACCATATCGGCCACGAGTCACGCGGTGTCGAGCTGGTGGAACAACTCAGCGCCCGCCTGCGCGCCACCAGCGAATGCCGCGACCTGGCGTGATGGTCTGCCGCGATCACACGCTGG